>DAPKRP010000322.1:0-2293 GCA_031800515.1 Polyangiaceae bacterium LLY-WYZ-14_1
CCGACGACGTCCCCGTGGCCCCCGAGCCCCTTGGTGGCGGAATGCACCACCAGGTCGACGCCGTGGGCCAACGGCTGCTGGTGGTGGGGGGTGGCGAAGGTCTCGTCGGCGACCGTCAGGGCGTCGTGGCGCCGGGCGATGGCGACGGCCGCGTCCAGGTCGGTGAGGGCCAGGGTCGGGTTGGCCGGGGTCTCCAACCAGAGGACGCGGGTGTTGGGCCGCATTCCGGCCTCGATGGCGCCGGGATCCGTCGCGTCGACGAAGGTCGCTTCGACGCCGTAGCGGGGGAAGGTCTCCCGGAGCAGTCGGGAGGTTTCCGCGTAGCAGCCCCGGGGGGCGACGACGTGGTCGCCGGCGTTCAGGTGGGCGGCCAGGGCGCCGAAGATCGCGGCCATGCCGCTGGCGGTCCCCACCGCCGCCTCGGCGCCTTCCAGGGCGGCGAGCTTCCGTTCGAACACCTCGACGCTCGGGTTCCGCCAGCGGCTGTAGATGTAGCCCTCGGTCTCCCCGGCGAACTGGGCCCGGGCGTCCTCCGCGTCGGCGAAGGCGTAGGTCGTCGCCAGGGTCAGGGGCGGCTCGAGGGCGCCCGTGGTGGGGTCCGGCGCCTCCCCCGCATGGACCGCGAGGGTCCCCGGGTCCCGGGGGGGGCGCCCCGCCGGCCGGCCGTCGGGGGTGGTGACGCCTTCGTCGTCGTCGGTCGTGGCCATCCCCCGATCCTGCCCCGCGCGGACGCCAGGCGCCGCTTCCCCCGTCGTCTGCCCCGGAGCGGCGGCCTCGATCCCCTGGCCTACGCGGCCTGGGGTTCGCCCCTGACGCCCGACCGTGCTCCCCTTTGCCCCCCGGCTCGGGTTATCCCGTCGGCACGTGGGAGACCGCGGCGGCCGAGGTGGGTCGCCGGCGGGGTGAGGACGGTCAAGGTGCAACTCGAAGAGCTCAAGGTCATCGTCACGGGCGCCGCTTCCGGCATGGGATTCCACTTCGCTCGCCGGCTCCACGAGGCGGGAGCGGCCGTCGCCGCGGGGGACGTCCAGGAGGCGGGCCTCGCCGAGCTGCCGGACGGCGTGCACCGGCGCCGCCTCGACGTCTCCGACGAGGCGGACGTCGCCGCCTTCGTCGACTGGGCTTTCGAGGCGATGGGCGGGCTCAACGCGCTGGTCAACAACGCAGGCATCCTCCGGGACGGGTTGCTGGTCAAGAAGGATCGGACGACCGGGGAGGTCCTCCGACTGACCCGGGACCAATGGCAGGCGGTCATCGACGTCAACCTGACCGGCGCCACCCTGATGGTCCGGGACGTCGCCGCGAAGATGATCGAGCGGGATCAGGGCCCCGGGGTCGTGGTGAACATGTCGTCGATCGCCCGACACGGAAACCGCGGTCAATCGAACTACGCCGCCGCGAAGGCGGCGCTGGCCGCCAACACGGTCACCTGGGCCCGGGAGCTCGGGAAGTACGGGATCCGGGTGGCCGCCGTCGCCCCCGGGATGATCGAGACGCCGATGACCCAGAACATGAACCAGAAGGCGCGGGATGCGCTGGTGGCGGCGGTTCCCCTCGGCCGGGTCGGCCAGCCGGAGGACATCTGGCAGGCGGTGAAGTTCGCCTTCGCGTGCGACTACCTCACCGGCGAGACCATCGACGTCCACGGCGGCCTCGCCATGTAAGCGAGGGACTCTTCAGCACCCTACAGAGCGAACCGCTTCAGAGCCAGCCGCTGAAGGATACGTTGAAGGCCAGCTGGAAGATGTTTTCTCCCGGGTTGAACCGCCGGATGTAGTTCAGCTCGACCCATGGGGAGATGGCGAAGGCGCCGGCGACGAAGGCATGAAGCCCGCCGAGCAAGCCGAAGACGAGCTGTCCCTGGGTCTCGCCGCCGACCGGCTCGACCACGCCCCCCCCGAGCTGCGCTCCGAAGAAGGGCCGCTGCTTGCCGCGGCCGAAGAGATACTGGAGGTGGGGGAGCAGCAGCAGCTCGAAGCCAGCGTCCGACGTTCCGGCGGGCTTGACCACCTGCAGGATCGCCCGGGAGCCGAGGAGCAGATCATCGAGCTGCACCCCGATCTCGAGCCCCGGGCTCAGGCTGGTGGCGCCGGCGGCGATCCCCGCGATGTCGTCGTCCTGGTCCGTGAAGAGCGCGAGGCTGAAGCCTCGAAGGCCGGCGCCGAGTCGGACTCGGCCATCCCGCGCCTGGGCCTCGGCGGCGGGGGCGGGGAAGAGCAGGAAGAGGAGCGCGGCGAGGGCGAGCAGGAACCCGACGGGGCGCCCGACCTCGGCGGCGAGGGCAAGCGGGCGG
>DAPKRP010000323.1:0-5249 GCA_031800515.1 Polyangiaceae bacterium LLY-WYZ-14_1
GGGTCCGCCTGGTCGGGGTGGAAGCCGGAGGGCGGGGCGTGGACGGCCCGGACCACGCAGCCGCCATCGGCGGTGGCCTCCCCGGCGTGCTCCACGGGAGTCGGACCATGGTGCTCCAGGACGAGCACGGGCGGGTCGCCGATGCCCACTCGGTGGCCGCCGGCCTCGACTACCCCGCGGTGGGGCCCGAGCACGCCCACCTCGCAGCGACCGGTCGGGCGAGCTACGTCGCGGTCACGGACGACGACGCCCTCGAGGCCTACGTCCTCCTGGCCCGGCGGGAGGGCATCCTGCCCGCCCTCGAGTCCGCCCACGCCGTCGCCTGGGCCCTCGCCGCCGCCCGCCGGGAGCCCGATGCCGTCTTCCTCGTCAACCTCTCGGGCCGGGGGGACAAGGATCTCGACACAGTCCTCGACCTTCAGGACGCACCGACCCCGTCGCCGGCTGCCCGCGCGCCGGTCGAGGCCGCCGGGGGGCAGCCGTGAGCCCGCCGCAGGCGCCCCCCTCCCGCTTCGAGGCCCTCTTCGCCCAGGCCCGGGCGGCGGGTCGCGGGGTCTTCGTCCCCTTCACCGTGCTCGGGGATCCGGACCTCGACGGCAGCCTCCGAGTGCTGGATGCCCTGGTCGCGGCCGGGGCGGATGCCCTCGAGGTGGGCTTGCCCTTCACCGACCCCATCGCCGACGGCCCCGTGGTCGCCCGGGCGACGGCCCGGGCCCTCGCCGCCGGGGCGACCCCGCCGGCCGCCTTCGCCCTGCTCTCGAGCTTCCGGGCCCGCCACCCGGAGGTCCCCGTCGGCCTCCTCACCTACGCGAATCTGGTGGAGCGCCCCGGTCCCCGGGCCTTCTACCGGGAGGTACGGGCCGCCGGGGTGGATGCGGTCCTGGTCGCCGACGTGCCTCTGCGGGAGGCCGCTCCCTACGTCGACGCCGCCCAGGCCGCCGGGGTCGACCCGGTCTTCGTGGTGCCGATGACGGCCTCCGAGGCCACCCTGAACCGAGCCGCGCGCCTCGGCCGGGGGTTCACCTACGTCCTCGGGCACGCCGGGGTGACCGGGGCCCGGAGCGCCCCCCCCCAGCCCGAGCGCGCCCTCTTCGCACGGCTCGACGAGCTCGGGGCGCCCCCCGCCCTGGTCGGTTTCGGCGTGTCGGAGCCAGCACACCTCGAGACCGCCCGGGACCGGGGGGCGGCCGGGGCCATCGTCGGCTCCGCCTTGGTCCGGGAGCTCGACGGGGACCAGCCCTTCGACGCCCGGCTCGCCCGCCTCGCCACGGCCGCCGCCGGTTTCGCGGCCGCCGCCGCAAGGGCCGACCCGTCGGTCTCGATCGGGCCCAAGTCCTCGGAAGAACAGCGGATGACGAGCTCCCATCGGCCGTAGGGCGGGCGCCTTGGCCCTCGCCGTGAGCCGAATGGACGGGCCTAGGCGACTAAAGGGGGCGATGTCGGATCCCGGTGTTCAGCCTCGTCCCGCTTCCCTCCCGCCGCCCCTCCCACGGGCGCACCGGCCCTCCGGCGCGGTCCTCCGGGAACGGGCGGGGCACCTCGAGCCCATCGAGATCGAAGGCGCGTTCCACATGCTGGCGCCGGACGGGCGGACCTACCCCCTCGCCGAGCTCCAGGCGGTCGAGATCCAGATGGGGGACGGCTGGCTCTCGGCGACCCTGTTCCAGGACGACGGGACCTTCTGGGTGGAGTTCGACTTTTCGGCCCTGGCCCGGGTGCCCCTGGCGCACCGCAACGTCCTGCTCAAGATGAGCCGCCGGGAGGGCGCGGTCCGGATGCTCGACGAGCGTCCGGGCATCGTGTTCCAGCTGCCCGTCGGTAGCCTCCGGGACCGGATCGCCCGCCTCGTCGACTGACCCTCGCGAGCCCTCGAAGCGGGCTCCTCAGCGGCTGCCCCGCCCGCTGGCCGGGTCTTGCCAGGTGGGGGGCCTGCGCTACGTCCCGTTCGTGGACGTCTCCTCCCGCGCGCTCCGTCGTCGGTTCCTCCAGTACTTCGCCGAACGGGACCACGCGACCCCGGGTTCGGGCCCCCTGGTGCCGGCGAACGACCCGACCCTGATGTTCGCCAACGCCGGGATGGTCCCCTTCAAGGACGTCTTCACCGGCAAGGACCGCCGGGACTACCGCCGGGCCACCACCAGTCAGAAGTGCATCCGCATCAGCGGCAAGCACAACGACCTGGAAAACGTGGGGCAGACCGCCCGACACCACACCTTCTTCGAGATGCTGGGGAACTTTTCCTTCGGCGATTACTTCAAGAAGGACGCGATCGCCTTCGCCTGGGAGCTCCTGGTCCAGGAGCTCGGGATCCCCCGGGACCGGCTCGTGGTCACCGTCTTCGGCGGGGAAGAAGGGCTGCCCGCCGACGACGAGGCGGAACGCCTCTGGCGGGAGACGGCGGACCTCGAGCCCAGCCGGGTCATCCGCTGCGGCGCCGCCGACAACTTCTGGTCCATGGGGGACACGGGCCCCTGCGGCCCGTGCTCCGAGATCCACTACTGGGTCGGGACGGAAGAGCCCGACGTCTCCCGCTTCGGCGAGGAGAACCGGGCGGACGGGACCGGCTGGACCGAGATCTGGAACCTGGTGTTCATGCAGTTCGACCGGCAGGAGGGCGGCGCCCTCGATGATCTGCCGGCGCCGAGCATCGACACGGGGATGGGCCTCGAGCGCCTCGCCGCCGTCCTCCAGCACAAGCACAGCAACTACGACACGGACCTCCTGCGGCCCCTGGTCGACCAGGCCTCGGAGCTCTCCGGCAAGCCCTACGGCGGGTCCCTCCTGCCGGACGACGTGTCCATGCGGGTCATCGCCGACCACGCCCGGACCACCGCCTTTTTGATCGCCGAAGGCGTCTTTCCGGATCGGGGGGACCGGGAATACGTGCTCCGGCGGGTGATGCGTCGGGCGGTGCGCCACGGGCATCGCCTGGGCATCACGGAACCCTTCCTCCACCGGGTGGCCGACCGGGTCGTCGACCTGATGGGGGACGACTACCCGGAGCTCCCGGAACGCCGCGACCTCATCGCCGACATCACCCAGCAGGAAGAGGAACGCTTCCGGCAGACCCTGGAACGGGGTCTCGCCCTCATCGCCGGCAACGACGACTGGGCCACCGCGGAAGGGGGCGGCCGGATTCTCCCGGGGCAGGTCGCCTTCAAGCTCTACGACACCTTCGGCTTTCCCCTCGACCTTCAGGACGTGATCGGGACCGAGCAGGGGTTCGCCGTGGACCATGCGGGCTTCGACGCCGCCCTGGCCGAGGCCCGGCTGCGCAGCCAGGGATCGAAGGTGGGCGAGCAGGCGGTCGACGACGTCTACCGCCGACTCCGGGAAGAGCTCGGGGAGGTGCGCTTCCTCGGCTACGAGCGGGAAGAGGGCGAGGCCCCCATCGCCGCCTTGCTGCGGGATGGAGCCCGGGTCCAGGCCCTCCGGGCGGGCGACGCGGGGGAGCTCGTCGCCCCGGAGACGCCGTTCTACGGCGAGAGCGGGGGCCAGGTCGGGGACCGGGGGCGCGTCCTGGTCGGGGACGCGATCTTCCAGGTCGAGGGTACCCACAAGCCCGTCGACGGGTTGTTCGTCCATCGGGGGCGGGTCGAGGTTGGCGCCATCGAAGCCGGCGCCCTCGGCCGATTCACCGTCGACCACGACGCCCGGTCCGCGACCCGCCGGAACCACAGCGCGACCCATCTGCTCCATTGGGCGCTCCGGGAGGTGCTCGGTCCGAGCGCGATGCAGAAGGGCTCCCTGGTCGGCCCGGACCGCCTGCGCTTCGACTACGCGAGCGCCCGGCCCCTGACCCCGGACGAGATCCGACGCATCGAAGACCTGGTCAACGGCGCGGTGCTCGCCAACACCCCGGTCACCACCGAGGTCCTCTCCATGGACGAGGCCAAGGCCCGGGGCGCGATCGGGATCTTCGAAGAGAAGTATGGCGACGTCGTTCGGATGCTTCGGATCGGGCCGTCCCTCGAGCTCTGCGGCGGCACCCATGCGGCGCGGACCGGCGACATCGGGCTGTTCAAGGTGCTCTCGGACGCGGGGGTGGCGGCGGGGGTGCGCCGCCTCGAGGCCGCCACCGGAGGCAACGCCGCGGGCTACGTCCGGGAGCTCGAGACCCAGATGGGGGAGCTCGTCAGCCTGCTCAAGGCCTCGTCCCGGCACGAGCTCGGGGACAAGGTCGAACGCCTCCTGACCCAGCAGAAGGTCCGGGAAAAGGAGATCACCGACCTCCAGAAGCAGCTCGCCAGCGGCGGGGGCCGGGATCTCACCGCGGAGGCCCGGCGGCTCGACGACGGGGCACGGGTCCTCGGGCTCGTCGTGCCCATCGGCGACCCCAAAGCCCTTCGAGAGATGGCGGACCAGCTCCGGGACAAGCTCGACCCCGCCGTCGTCCTGCTGGGCACCCAGGGCAAGGACGGGAAGGCGCTCCTCGCCTGCTCCGTGTCGAAGTCCCTGGTCGGCCGCTTCAAGGCCGGGGAGATCGTCAAGGACGCTGCCGCGGTGGTCGGTGGCGGCGGGGGAGGACGCCCCGACTTCGCCCAGGCCGGCGGGAGCGACCCCAGCAAGCTCCCGGACGCCGTCGATCGGGTCTACGCCCTCACCGGCGCGCCCCCCGCTGCCGCCTCCTCCTCCTCCTCTTCTTCCTGATCGTCAAGAGACGGGGGGCCCGGGGCCCGGCAGGCCTGCTCACCCGGGTGGGGTCCAGGTGGTTGGAAAACCGACCGTTATCCGGGCAGGATGCGTGTTGGCGGCGGGGTGCCCGGCCGCCGGCGTCCGGGCGGTGCCGACCTCCGGCGCCTGTCCTCCTGCTGCTGCGCCGTCGACATGGACCCACGGGAACAACGGCTCCGGGAGATCGACCAGGCCCTGGAGGCTCTCGCCGAAGACCGGACCTACCGGCCGAGCCGCATGCCGCCGCCGCCGGTCGACACCGGCGACCTCGGCGCCGTGGATGGGGCCCTGCAAGAGCTCGGCAGCGGCGTCCAGGAGGCGGGCGCCGGCGACCTCGGCTCCGCCGCGCTCCCGCCGCCCCTCCGGGCCCCGGACCAGCCCGAGCCCCGAGCCAACGGGAACGCGGCGGAGCATCCGATCCCCCCGGTCGCCATCGCCGCCGGCGCCCCGGACCACCAGCCCATCGACCGCGGCCCGGCGGCGGGCCTCAGCAAGCAAAGCTTCATCGACCTGTTCGGCGAGGACCCGGACGACCCGGACGCCGGCTCCGTGGTCTCCGTCCTTCCGGGCCCCCC
>DAPKRP010000324.1:0-3171 GCA_031800515.1 Polyangiaceae bacterium LLY-WYZ-14_1
CCGGGGGCCGCGGCGGGCGCCGGGGCGGCTGTCGCGGTCACCCCCGCACCGGTGCCCGCGCCAGGCGCCACCGACGGCGGCCTCTATCCCGAAGGAGAGGTGACCCCGGTCACCAGCGAGGCGCCCTCCCCGGCGGTCGGGTCCGAGCCGGACGCCACCGTGGCCGTCCCGGACGAACCGGTTCACGAGCACCCCCACGAAGACGCCTTCTTCTCGGCGGCGGGGGATGCCCACCACGCCGACGACGAGCCCCTGGTGCCGGCGAACGGGGAAGACGCCCTGCCCGTCGGCGACCGGAAGGCGATGTGGTGGACCATCGGGATCGCCGCTGGCTTCACCTTGGCGATCGGCGGCTACTGGACCTACCAGAACCTGGTGCTGCCGGAGCCCGTCGAGCTCGGGGCGACCGAACCGGCCCAGCTACCGGATCCCTCCCTGCTCGCCGAGGCAGAGGCGGTGGCGCCGCCGGAGGACGACGCCTCCGGGGACGTGGAGGCGGCAGCGGAGCAGGCGCCGGAAGACCCTCCGGCGGAAGAGGGGCCCGCGGACGAGGAGGCGATCGCCGACAGCCTGACCACCGCGGTGGACGACCCGGAGGCCCTCAGCGTCACGCCGGAGGAGCTCGCCGCCATCGTCGCGCTTCCGCCGGAGGAGGTCCCCCCGGCCGATGCCTCCTACGACGACCTGCTCAACCAGGGGCAGGCACAGGAAGAACAGTCGAACTTCGAGGAAGCGGAAGCGCTCTTCCGAAAGGCCCTCGCCCTCGAGCCCCAGGGCTCCACCGCCCTGGCCCACCTCGGCTTCATCATGCTGAATCGCGGTGAAACGGAAAACGCGCGGGCCGTCGCGGAATACGCCGTCGCCCTCGACCCGAAGAGCTCCACGGGTTGGATCACGTTGGGCGCGGCCCGTCAGGCGTTGAGCGACTACGCGGGCGCCCGGGAGGCCTACCGGCTTTGCGCCGCCGAGGGTGAGGGCAAGTACGTCGAGGAATGCCGGCGCATGATGCGCTGACCCCCCGGCTTTGACCGCCGGGCGCCCGGCGGACCGTTCGACCACGGGACGCTCGGGGCCCGCCCACCGACTTCACCCGATTCGTGCTCCCCGCCGGACATCCCCTGCTGACCCTCGCCGTGGTGCTCATCGCCGGCGTGGCTTCCGGCTGGGCGGTGCGCCGCACGCGGGTGCCGGCGATGACCGGTCAGATCCTGGTCGGCATCGCCCTCGGGCCTTCCGTGCTCGGGCTGGTCAGCGCCGAGGCGCTTCACGACCTGCGGCCTCTGACCCACTTCGCCCTCGGGCTCATCGCCGTCGCCGTCGGGAACCACCTGAGCTTTCGACGCTTGCGGAACGCCTGGGGTCGTCTGTCCTGGTTGGTGGCCTTCGAGGCGACCCTCACCCCCGGGTTGGTCTTCGCCGCGCTGGTCGGGTTCGGGCTCGCGGAGTGGCCCTTCGCGCTGCTGCTCTCGGCGATGGCGATCGCGACCGCCCCGGCGACGATCGTCGGGTTGGTCCGGGAGTGCCGGGCCAAGGGTGTCTTCGTCAAGACCCTGGTGGCCGGCGTCGCCCTGAACAACCTGGTTTGTATTCTCCTGTTCGAGATGGCCCATGCAGCGGCCCGGCTCGGGGAGACCACCTGGCGGGAGAGTGACGTCGTCGATCTCCTCGCCGCCCCCCTCGGCCAACTGGTGGCTACCTTCGCCATCGGCGGGGTCGTCGGCATCGGGTTGGTCGTCGCCACCGCCCGCATCGCCCGAAGCGACCTGCTGGTGAGCGCGTCGATGATCGCGATCCTCTTGACCAGCGGGCTCGCGGAGTTTCTCGCCGTATCGCCCCTTCTGTCCTGTCTGTTCCTGGGCCTCGCCCTCGCGAATATCACCCCGGACAAGGACGAGATCGGCCACCGGGTCTTCCAGGACTTCGAGGACGCGATCTTCGCCGTCTTCTTCACCCTGGCGGGGATGGAGCTCGACTTCGCCTACCTGGTGCCCGGGGGGCTCGTCGCCCTGGTCTTCGTCGCGGCTCGCTTCGTCGGCAAGGTGGCCTCCGCCGGGCTCGCCATGCAGCTCGCCGGGGCGACGGCGAGCGTCCGGCGCTATCTCGGATTGGCTCTGGTGCCCCAGGCCGGGGTGGCGATCGGCCTGGTGCTCCTGGTCCAGGAGGACCGAGCGATGGCCGGCATCTCCCAGCTGTTCCTCGCGGTGGGCATCGCCTCCGTCGCCATCAACGAGATCATCGGCCCCATCACCACCCGGCTGGCCATCGGGGCGAGCGGCGAGGTCGGCCGGGACCGGCCCCGGCTGATCGACTTCCTGCACGAAGAGCACATCGTGGTCGGCCTCGACGCCCGGACCCTCCCGGAGGCGATCGAAGGATTGGTGGACCACCTGCTGTCATCCCATCGGGTCGACGCGGACCGGTCGAGCTTCCTGCGGGCGGTGTTGGACGGCGAGGCCCTCGGCAGCAGCGCCCTCGGCCACGGCCTCGCCATCCCCCACGCCCGGCTCCCGAGCGGCGGCGGCATGGTCGGGGTGATGGGGATCAGTCCCGAGGGCATCCCGGCCCCCACCCCCGACGGACGGCCGGTGCACTGCATCGTCCTCCTGGCCACGCCGGAAGGTCAGCAGGACCGCCACCTCGAAGTGCTGGCCGCGCTGGCCAAGGCGATCGACACGGACCCGAACATTCGCGACGGCCTCTATCACGCCCGGAGCCCGGCCCACGCCTACGAGCTGCTCCACGCGGAGGACGCGGAAGACTTCAACTACTTCCTCGAAGACGAGGACGGCGAGGACACGGGGGCCCGGCGCAGCGAGGTCCTCCCCTCCCGCCGGGGCCCGCCGATCGACGCCCTTCGTAGGCCAGCTGACGGTCCCGGAGGGACGGAGCGAGCGAAGGTCGAGGGGTGAGCGCGTTCCCGAAGAGTCGCCCGCCGCAGACGGGCGGCGGCATCCTGTTGGCATTCCTACTCGGCCTCTCCGCCTGCGGGGGGGCGCCGACCGAGGGGCGGGGCTCCTCCCGCCTCCCGGCAAACGCCGGGGCGCCGGCCCACGCGGGAGGCGCGACGCCGATAGCCTCGACGTCACCGACGACGACGACGGTCACGACCACCACCACCACGACGAGGGTCGAGCTGCCGGCGGCGGACCCTCCGACCGCGCCGGCCCGCCC
>DAPKRP010000325.1:0-2101 GCA_031800515.1 Polyangiaceae bacterium LLY-WYZ-14_1
CGGTCCGCCTACTCCGGGCTCGGCTTTCCTCGATCCGGACGGGCCCGGCGCTGCCCCGTCAGGCTTCGACGACCTCGACGAGCTCGACGAGCTCTTGGGCCCCCCTTCCCGTCCCACGAAGCCCCGACGGGACGTGCTCCCCGGCATCGTCGTCGGCCAGGAGCTCGCTCGAACCCTTCGGCTCTTCGTCGGCGACGACGTCGATGTCGTCTCCCCCCTCGGGGACCTGGGCCCTGCAGGCCCCATCCCGAAGAGCCGCCCGTTCCGGGTCGCCGGCATCTTCTACAGCGGGATGTACGAATACGACATGAAGTATGCCTACGTCCTCCTGGACACGGCCCAGCGGTTCCTCTCCTTCGAGGACGGCGGCGTCAGCGGCATCGAGGTCAAGGTGTCGGAGGTCGAATCCGCCCCCGCGGTGGCCCGGGCGATCCGCGATGCCCTCGACCGGGACGACGTCGTCGTCCGGGACTGGCAGGAGCTCAACCGCAACCTGTTCGGCGCCCTCGCCCTGGAGCGCATCGCGATGTTCGTCGCCCTCGGGATCGCGATCGTGGTAGCCGGCTTCTGCGTGTTCGGAACGCTGACCCTGATGGTGCAGGAAAAGGGCCGGGAGGTCGCCATCCTGACCGCGATGGGCGCCGACCGGGGCCGCATCGTCGCCCTCTTCCTGATGGAGGGCTTGCTCATCGGACTGTTCGGAGCCGCCGCCGGCCTGGGCCTCGGCTACGTGGTCTGCTTTTGGGCGGCGAACTTCGGCGTGGGCATGAACCCCGAGGTCTATTACATCGACCGCCTTCCGGTTCACCTCGACGGTCTCGAGTTCGCCCTGGTCGGCATCGCCTCCGTGCTGGTGTGCGTTCTCGCCACGGTCTTTCCCGCGGTCGCGGCCAGCCGGCTTCGCCCCGTCGAGGCGCTGCGCTACGAATGACGGGCTCGGCATCATGACCGCCACCGAACCCACGCCCCCCGTCCGTTTCCCGACCTGGAGGTTCCTCCCGTGAGTCGCCCCCTCGTCGAGGTCGCGTCCATGACCAAGGTCTTCGAGCACGAGGGCCACCTGGTCGAGGTGCTCCGGGGGATCGACCTGGTGATCGAAGCGGGCGACATGGCCTGCGTGGTCGGCCCCTCCGGCGCCGGCAAGAGCACGCTGCTGCACATCCTCGGGACGTTGGACCGGCCGACCTCTGGGTCGATCCGGTTCTCCGGCGACGACGTGACCCGCTACTCCTCGTCGCGGCTCGCCGATTTCCGGAACCGGACCCTGGGCTTCGTGTTCCAGTTCCACCACCTGCTCCCGGAGTTCACCGCCCTCGAGAACGTGATGATGCCCGGGCTGATCCGAGGGGCTGCGGGGCGACGGGAGCTGGCCCGCCGGGCCTCCGAGCTGCTGGAGCACGTCGAGCTCGGCCACCGGCTGAGCCATCGGCCGGGGGAGCTCAGCGGCGGGGAGCAGCAGCGGGTGGCCCTGGCCCGGGCCCTCGTCCTCGAGCCCCGGCTCGTGCTCGCGGACGAGCCGACGGGCAACCTCGACAGCCAGACCAGCGATCAGATCCACGACATCTTGTTCCGCCTGAACGAGGAACGGGGCACGACCTTCCTCATCGTCACCCACAGTCGGGACCTCGCGGAACGGATGCCCCGGGTGCTGCGGATGCGGGACGGCCGCATCGAAGCGGACGAACGCCGGGAGCCCGCCGCCCCGCCGGCGGCCGACGACGGCACCGAAGCCGTGGCGCAACCCGGCGGGAACGGCCCGACCAGCTCGGACGGAGGGGACGGCCAAGAGCTCCCGGACCCGCCGGACGAGGTCGTCCCGGGAGAGGCCGCCTCGTGAGCAGCCGTCGACGCGGTGTCGTCAGGGCCAGGGCGGCCTTCCTCCATCGAACGGTCTGGCTCGCCGTGGGCCTGGGCTGCGGCATCTTCGTCCCGCTCGGCGCCGAGGGGCAGGCGCCGGAGAACGCTGGGGCCCCGGAGGATGACGCGGGCGATGGCACCGGGGACCGCGCCGACGGTCCGCCCCTCCAGACCGACGGCGACGACCCAGAACGTGACGATTCAGGCCGTGCCGAGGAGACCTTCGACCCCGCCGAGGTCGAGG
>DAPKRP010000326.1:0-2681 GCA_031800515.1 Polyangiaceae bacterium LLY-WYZ-14_1
ACCGGCTGCGAGGCAGCGGGGCCCCGGCGCCCCCCTCCGACGCCCGGACGGATCGTGCCTCGGCTCTCGCGGCCACCGGGGGCTCGCGGTGACACCCGGGTCGGAACCGGTCCGATCCGGTCGACCCGGGATCGATGCGGCGTGCGACCGGGTGCGGGAGGGGCTCGGGCGGGCCGCTGCCCGCCTGCGCGGCGAGGGGGTCCCGGCCCCGGCGCTGCGGGGCAAGCTCCTGAGGCCCCTCCTCGCCTACGCCGCCGTGCCGGCGGATCGGCGGCCCGGCGACGACGACCCCTTCTGGTCCGGGGCGCTGGCCATCCAGATGGTCCACGAGGCTTCGCTCCTGCACGACGACATCGTCGATGGCGCTGCGGAGCGTCGCGGGCGACCCACCGCCGCCACCGAGGAGGGGGTCGCGAGAGCCCTCATCCAGGGAGATCACCTCCTGACGGCGGCGTACCGGGCGGCGCTGGCCGCCGGGGACGACACCTTCCTGCGCGGCTTCATCGCCGCCGTGGAGCGCACCGTCGCCGGGGAGATTCGCCAGGCACGGGACGCGGGTCACGTCATCGACGCCCCCTCCTACCGCGAAGCCATCGAGGGCAAGTCGGGCGAGCTCTTCGGCGCGGCGACGCTCCTGGCCGCTACGCGGGGCGGCGTGGGCGCCGCCTCGCCGGGCGACGTGGGTCGCCGGATCGGCGCGCTCTACCAGATGGTGGACGACGTGCTTGACTATTGCCCGGCACTGCCCCAGGGCAAGCCCGCCTTCCAGGATCTCCACCAGGGAAAGTGGACCTTCATCCTCGACGAGGCGGGCATCACCTCGCTGGACATCGGCGAGGACGAGGCTCTGGCAGCCATCGTCGGCGACGGGGGCGCGTGCGCCCGCCACGTCCTGACGCGCCTCGAGGGCGAGGCCAGGGAGATTCGCGAGGCCTACCCCGCCGACGACGGCCTCCTGGCCGCCGTGGTGGACGGGTGGGTGGCCATGGCCCGGGAGGGTCTGGAGCGCCAGGCGGCGGCGTGGCGTGCCACGAAGGCCGCAAGCATCGCAGGGACGTCGCCGAGACCCTCCCCGGCCGCCCCGGCGACGCACCGGGCGGCCCCGGCTGGGCCCTCCGCCGAGGCCGTCGTGGTCCGCGAGGCCCGGGCGGTGGGCGGTCCCTCCGCGTGGGGGGGCTACTTCGGTCGCCACTCCAAGTCCTTCCGCTTCGCCTCCCGCCTCTTTCCGGGCGAGGCGCGACGCTCCGTGGAGGGGGTCTACGCCTTCTGCCGCTTCACCGACGACCTGGTGGACGAGGCGGAGGTGCCCGCCGACGAGGCGCGGGCGCGCCTCGAGGTGTGGCGGGATCTCTCCCGGGCGGCCTACGAGGGCCGGAGCACCGGGGTGCCGCTGGCCGACCACGTCCTGGGTCACATGGCCGAGCGCGACGTCCCCTTCCACTACGCCGACGACCTCCTCAGCGGCGTGGGGATGGACCTGACCCGGGTCCGCTACCGGACGCTCGACGATCTCGAGCTCTACACCTACAGGGTCGCCTCGGTGGTGGGGGGCTGGATCACCGAGCTCTTCGGGGTCCGGGCCCCGGAGGTGCTGCAGCGGGCCTACGACATGGGGCATGCCATGCAGCTCACGAACATCCTCCGGGACGTGGGCGAGGACTGGCGCGACGACCGCCTCTACCTGCCCGCCGACGTCATGGAGCGCTTCAACGTCGGGCCGGAGACGGTGGAGCGTGTGGCCACCGGAGCCGGCCCGGTGCCGGAGCGCTGGGCCGACCTCATGGAGTCCCTCATGGCCGTGGCGGACCGCCATTACGCCGAGGCGTTCCTGGCCCTGCCCGAACTCCCTGACTGGTACGGGCGTCCCGTGGCGGTGGCGGCCCGGGTCTACCAGGGCATCCATGACGAGATCCGAAAGAACGGCTACGACAACGGAACGCGGCGGGCGTGGACCCGCCTCTTCACGAAGGTGCGGCTCGGAACCCGGGCCGTGATGGACCTGCGCCGCCTGCGCCGGGAGCACGACCGGTCGCTGGCATGGCAGCTCGAACCCATGGAAGGCTGAACCAGGATGGACGATAGATGAGCATCACGACGCACGACGCGGCCCGCCGGGCCGTCGTCATCGGCAGCGGCTTCGGGGGCCTCTCCCTGGCCATCCGGCTCCAGGCTGCCGGCATCGAGACCACGATCCTCGAAAAGCGCGAGAAGATCGGGGGCCGCGCCTACCAGCTGAAGGACCGGGGCTACACCTTCGACATGGGCCCGAGCCTCATCACCTCGCCCGGGATCATCGACGGTGTCTTCAAGGCGGCGGGTCGTCGCTTCGTCGACGAGGTGGAGCTGATTCCCCTGGACCCCTTCTACCGCATCTACTTCCACGACGACACGTACATCGACTACGTGGGCGACACCGAGCGCATGAAGGCGCAGATGCGCGAGTTCGACCCGCGGGACGCCGAGCGCTTCGACGACTTCCTGAAGAAGATCGAGCCCATCTACGACGCCGTCATCGGCGACCGCATGGGCTCGAAGCCCTTCGACACCATCGGCTCCATGGTTCGTTTCGTGCCCAAGGTGATCAAGCTCGGGGCGTGGAAGCCGGTGCACACCTTCGTGTCGTCGTACTTCAGGGACTTCAGGCACCGCTTCATCTTCTCCTTCCACCCCCTCTTCATCGG
>DAPKRP010000327.1:0-5899 GCA_031800515.1 Polyangiaceae bacterium LLY-WYZ-14_1
CCCGGGCAACCCGGTCCTGACCGGAGACGACGAAATCCTGGGGGATTGCGAGGGGTTCTGCGAGCTGACCGGCGTGGCCGTCTCCCGCCGTCCCGACATCGCGGGGCGGCTTCGATTCCTCCTGGCACGCCGTGTGGATACAGGGTCTCAGACCCGCTACGAGCTCCGCCCCCTGGAGCAGGCGGGAAGAACGGACCCATGACCGGCAGCACCGTCCCCACCGAGCGCCGCATGCCCGCGGAGGCCGCCGCGCCCCTGCCCGGGCCCCCCGCCGGGCCAGGGCGGCGCTGGGCGCTGGCGCTGCTCGCCGGGCTGTGGCCCACCCTCGCCGGCGGCTGCGTCGCCCAGACGGAGGAATCCTCCGTGCGAGGCCCGACCGGAGAGGACGCTTTCGAGCCCCCCACGGGCGGTGGCCGGGGGGCCGGCGACGACCTCGACTCCGGCGGAGACGACGGTGACGACGATGATGCGGCCATCCCCCCGGGCGCGCCGGACTTCGGGGTCAGCGGCATGGGGCTCCGGGCCAGCGCGGCGAGCGGGTTCGGGGACGAAGACGTCGACGCCGGAGAAGCGCGCTTGGGGCCGTCCAGCTGCTTCGACGAGACGGACAACGACGACGACGGCCGGGTCGACTGCCAGGACCCGGGATGCCTCGGGCTTCGGTCCTGCTGCGTCGGGTCCGGAAGCTGCTGCGCCATCCTCGACCCCGGCGAGAGCCCCCTCCCCGCCGACGCCGACTTCTCCGCCTGCGGCGACGGCGCGCCGGACGGCTGCCCCGGAACCGCCGACGCGGAGGTCTTCGGCGCCCCGGGCCCGGAGATCGCCGGCGGCGCCCTGCGTCCCGGCGGCGGCCTCCTCGAAGAAGGTGGCGCTGCCCTCGGGACCTCCGTCGACCTCGACGGCAGGCGGGTGCGCCTCGAGGCGACCTTCGCCGCCCCCGGCGCCTGCGGGGTGCCCTGCGTCGAGGCGGCGGCGGTCTCCCTCGTCGCCGCCGACCGGGCGACGCCGATGGGCGCGGCGGTACGGCCCCTAGCCGGCCTGCGGCACGTCTGGGACGCCGGCGAGGTGCGCCTCCTGGTGGGGGGCGACGAGCTCGCCGCCTGGCCGGAAGGGGACGGCTTCGAGGATGCCGTCTGGTCGCTGGACCTACGGCCCGACGGTCACCTCACCGTGCGCCGGGGCGGCGCGCTCCTCTCCGGCGGCGAGCTCTCGGTCTCCGTCGGCGGCCCCGCCCGTCTCGTCGTCCACGGGCGCAACGCGAGCGCGGCCCCGGGAACCGGAGCGGGGGTCCGAGCCGTCCGGGCCACCGTCGAGCTCTGCGACATCCCGGACGCCTGGGAATCGGCGACCCCGGTCGCGCTCCGCTCCCTCGGACGGGGAGAGCTGGACGACAGCGGCGCCGGGGAGCTCTTGCCGGTCGACGGCGGACGCCTGGCCCCCACCGTTGCCCGCACCGGCGGGGGGGACCTCGTGGTCGCCGCCACGGTGGACGAGGCCTTCCGCCTGGGCTTCCTCGACGGGCCCGAGCTGCGTCTCCTCGACGGGGCGGTCCATCGGCCCCGGGCGCCCTTCGAGGCTGGAGGCATCGGCGACCCGGAGCTCTTCGAGACGCCGGGAGCGGAGGGCTGGGCCCTGCTCTACAGCGCCACCGATGGGGCGGGGCGGCGCCGCATCGGACGACTGGACGCGTCCGGGTCCTCCCCCCTCGGGCCCTGGCAGCCCCGGGAGGTCGCCCTCCTGGCCGGCGGCGACGACGGCACCGGCGCCCAGGAGGCCCTCGACCGACCGACGGTCGCGGCGAGCTTCGACGGAACCTGGGCGATGGTGGTCCGGGTGACCGACGGGGACGGCCGCAGCAACCTCCGGGCCTATGCCTCCATCGACGGGGGCGAGACCTTCGACCGCCTGCGCTCCCCCACCCTGTCTGAGCTGACCGGGGGGGTCGGCGTGGAAAGCGCGTCCCTCGTCGTCCACAACGGCGCCTGGCAGCTCTTCGTCTCCCGTCGGGAAGGAGCGCGCTCCCGGGTCGATCTGCTGGCCAGCGACGACCTGCTCCGCTGGCGGGAGGTGGCGACGGATATCCTGGGGGGCGAACCGGGCCGGGGCTTCGATCGCTTCGGCGCCCGGGGGCTCGACGTCGTCGCCGGGGCCGACCGACTGGACGCGATCTACGTCGGCCTCGACGGCGTCGCCGCAACCCTGGCCCGGGCCGAGCGCTTCTCTCCCACCCTCGGCCAGCGCTGATAGGGGCTCGCACCTCTGCCGGGACGTTCCGACCGGGTTGGCGCCGGCCCCGGACCGAACTTCCGGGCAGGGGTACTAGCACTAGCGGGAGCGGGCCCTTTTCGCTAAGCGGGCACGCTCATGCGGATCACCAGCGAGCTCGACGGCGGCAACATCGAAGTGGTCGACGCCTCGGACCCCACCCGGGTCCGGCTTCGCATCCGTCGGGATGGCCAGGCGGACTTCCTGCAATGGTTCTACTTCCGGGTGTCCGGCGTGGCCGGCGTCCCCCTGACCCTTCATCTCGAAAACGCCGGCGAGGCGACCTATGCCCACGGCTGGCAGGGCTACCGGGCCTGCATCTCCTACGACCGCCGGCGCTGGCCCCGCCTCGGAGACACCACCTACGCCGACGGCGTCCTGACCCTGCGCCTGACGCCGGAGCAGGACGCGGTCTGGATCGCCTATTTCGCGCCCTACCCCCTCGAGCGGCATCACGACCTCATCGCCCGCTGCGGGATGGTCCCGGGGGTGGAGACGGAGGTGCTGACCCACACCCTGGACGGGCGGGACCTCGACCTCGTCCGCCTGGAACCGCCCGCCGCCTCCGGGGGCGAAGCCGCCTCGGACCGACCGCGGCTCTGGCTCATCGCCCGACAGCATCCCGGTGAGACGATGGCGGAATGGTGGATGGAAGGCTTCCTCGACCGGCTCCTCGATCCGGCGGATCCGGTGGCACGGCGCCTCCGGTCCCAGGCGTCGATCTTCGTCGTGCCGAACATGAACCCGGACGGAAGCGCCCGGGGCCATCTCCGCACGAACGCGGCGGGGGCGAACCTGAATCGGGAATGGGCCGAGCCGACCCGGGAGCGCAGCCCGGAGGTCCACGCCGTCCTCGCCCGTATGGATCGGACCGGCGTCGACTTCTGCCTGGACGTCCACGGGGACGAGGCCCTGCCCTACAACTTCCTGGCCGGGCCCGACGGCATCCCCTCCCTCACGGAGCGCCAGGCGCGTCTCTTCGCCGTCTTCGCCGATGCCCTCGCCCAGGCCTCCCCGGACTTCCAGACCGAGCACGGCTATCCGAAGGCCCCCCCGGGGAAGGCGAACCTGAGCATGTGCACCAACGCCGTCGCCGAGCGCTTCGGCTGCCTCGCGGGCACCCTCGAGCAGCCCTTCAAGGACGCGGCGAACCATCCGGAGCCGGTCTACCAGTGGTCTCCGGAACGGTCGGACCGCCTCGGCCGCGCGACGGTGGACGCGATCTGGCGGGTCCTCCCGGGTCTCCGCGGGGGGGACGGCGACCTCGGTTGAAGGGGGAAGGAAGGGCTGCAACCCTCGGGCGTCGTTCCGGTCGGTCGCCGCCCTCCCCGGGATGTCGGACCACCCTTCCCCAGCTTGGAGAATCCCCGCCATGTCCCAGGATGCCCCTGCCGCCGACGCCTCCCTCGTCCTCACCGAAGATCGGGGGAAGGTCCGGGTCTTCACCCTCAACCGCCCGGCCCAGAAGAACGCGGTCAACGGCGCCCTGTCGACCCAGATGGCGGCGTTGATGGACGCCTTCGACGCGGACCCGGCGGTCAGCGTCGGCGTGCTCACCGGCGCCGGAGGGACGTTCTCCGCGGGGATGGACCTCAAGGCCTTCCTCGCCGGCGAATCGCCCTTCGTGCCCGGTCGGGGCTTCGGTGGGCTCGCCGAGCGGCCGCCGGAAAAGCCCCTCATCGCCGCCATCGAAGGCTACGCCCTGGCCGGCGGCCTCGAGCTCGCCCTGGCCTGCGACCTCCTCGTCGCCGCCGAGAACGCGAAGCTCGGCATCCCCGAGGTGAAGCGGTCCCTCGTCGCCGCCGCCGGCGCCGCGATCCGACTCCCGAAGCGCATCCCCTATCATCTGGCCATGGAGATGGCCCTGACCGGCGACTTCTATCCGGCGCGACGCTGCGCCGAGCTCGGGCTGGTGAACCGGGTGACGGAGCCGGGCAAGGCCCTCGACGCCGCCCTCGAGCTCGCCGAAGGGCTCGCGAAGAACGGCCCCCTCGGCCTCGTCGCCTCGAAGAAGGTGATGGCCGGCTCCGCCGGCGGCTGGACCGAGGCCGAGGCCTGGCAGAAGCAGCGGGAGATCGTCGACCCGGTCTTCGCCTCCGAGGACGCGAAGGAAGGCGCCGCCGCCTTCGCGGAGAAGCGCGCCCCGGTCTGGCAGGGCAAGTAGCCGCCCGCACCTGCGAGCCTGCCGTGGCCCGGTCTTCCCTGTCTTGGTCGACCCCTGCGCCGACGGGCCCCGCCCGGTTGGTGGCCCACGGCGTGATCATCGCCCTGCTCCTCGCCGCCGCCGGGGGCCCCCTGCGCTACTACCTGGGCGACGACCCCTACGACGAGCGCTTCGCCTGGCGGATGTTCTCCGGTGTTCGCCTCCAGCGATGCCAGATCCGCGTGGTCGAGACCGTCGCGGAGCCCGGCGGAGGCCTCGCCGAGCGCACCGTCGACCCGGGGGAGACGGTCCACCCCACCTTCGAGAACCTGCTCCGGCGGTTCCGCCGCCCCGTCGTCCAGGCGTTTCTCGACGCCCGCTGCACCGCCGGGGATCGGAACGCCGGGGCGGCGGAGGGAGCCGTCCGCGTCCACGAGGTGCGGCTCGACCACCGCTGCCGCTCCGCCGGAGGCGACCGCCTGCCCCCGACCGTCGTCTCCCGGGACTGCCGTCGAAAGGAGACCCGATGGGGGCGATGATCGCCGGGGCCTGGGAGCGTTGGTTCTTCGCCCCGGTGCGCCTGGCCCGGCCCGTCCTGCTCCTGCGGGGGACCCTCTTCGTGCTCGGCCTCGACTGCGTGGTCGACCTCGCGGAGCACGGTGCCCGTTACGGCATCGCCGGGTTCAACGTCGCCCACTTTCCCTGGATCGACGCCATCCAGCCGACGCCGACGCCGGCGGTCTACGTCGGGGTGATCCTGACCGTCGGGGTGGCCTGCCTCGGCGCAGCCCTGACCCCCGGACGCATCCCCCGGAGCCTCCTCGCCGCCATCGCTGCGCTCTACAACTGGAGCTGGCTGATGAGCATGATCGACAGCTACCAGCACCATTACTTCCTGGGGCTCTTGCTGGTGGCCTTCGTGTTCTTCCCCCAACGGTGCCCCGGGGACCACGGCGCCTTCGGCGTCGCCTGGGGCTGGGTCCTCGCCTGTATGCTGGTCGCCGTCGTCTACGCCTACACCGGGCGGGTGAAGATCGAGCCGGGCTGGCTCTCCGGCGACGTGCTCCGGCGGGTCGCCGCCCGGGCGGGGGTCGAGGACGGCCGGGCCCGGCCCGACGACGACGCCAGCGCCCTCGGGATGGCGGCCCAGGACGCCCTGGCCCGGATGGAAGCCCGCACCCGGGCCCAGGGGGGCGAGGCGGCGGTCGACCGGCTCTGGGCGCGCCTCGGGTCGAGCGTCTTTCCCGTCCAGTTCCTGCTGGCCGTCGCCTACGTGGTCGCTCCCCTTCGGGATCGACGCCTCCCGCGATGGGGTCGTCGGGTCCTCCTGACCCTGTCCGGCCTAGCCTTGGCGAGCGCCGTCGCCTTCCACTGGGCGGCGGACGCCATCCTGGAGCTCTCCATCGGTTGGTTCGGCGCCTACATGATCGCGATGGCCCTCGTCGCCTTTCTTCCCGGGCCCTGGCTCGAAGCGGTCGTCGAGGGGGGACG
>DAPKRP010000328.1:0-4875 GCA_031800515.1 Polyangiaceae bacterium LLY-WYZ-14_1
CCCACCGAGCCGCCCGCCTTCCGGGACGCTCTCCGCTTCGGGGCGACGCGGTTCCTCGTCACCCGCCTGACGGACGTCGAGCTCCGTCGGGACCGGGTCGCCCCGGGAAAGGACTACCGTCGCTTTCTCCAGAGGCTCGACGAGGTGGACGCCCGGAGCGCCGCCGACTGGGCGGCCACGCTCCGGGGAACCGGGACCTAGTACCCCTGCCCGGAAGTTCGGTCCGGGCCCGGTTTCCCGAACCCGAACGTCCTAGTCCGTCGCGTCGTGGAAGAACTGGAAGGCGTCGTCGAGCTCCGGCGTGTCCAGAAGCTCGCCATTCGGCCCGTCCCGGCGCACGACGAAGAGCTCTCGAGAGACGATGTCGTCGCTCTCCCGGGCGTAGACGGTCACGTAGTTGATCCCCGGGCGAAGCGGGATCCGTTCCTCGAAGCTCGCCTGTCGGGGCGAGCTGCCCGAGCGATTCGACTGGTAGAAGACCTTCTGGGCCCCGACGAAGACGTAAAGGTCCTGGACCCGCGTTTCGTCCGTGGCTTCGACGTCGAGCTGGATGCTGGGGCTGCGGACCACCAGAGAGCCGCCGTGGTCGACGGTGAGGTCCGGGGGCATGTGATTGACGTGCCAGGCGAGCTGGCCCCCACCGGCCCCACCCTGCGTCACCGCCGCCTTCGGAACCCAGCCGGGGCGACCATCGCCCAGGTCGACCCGAAGGTAGCCTTCGAGCTCGGCGGTGGCCGGTAGCCGGAGGCCGTTCCGCCCGACCACTTTGCCGACGAGCTCCGACTCGTCGTCGGGCGCGGCGAAGACGGCGCCGCCTTCCCGGACGACCACCGACTCGTCCTTCGGCGTGGGGCTCGGCCCGGGGTCGGCCACCGGGAGCTCGATCCGTTCCGTGACCGCCTCCCGAAGGGTGACGTCGGCGATCGAGACCTCGAGCTTCACCACGTCCTTGTCGAACTCCGGGAGGACGTCGAAGGTGAAGCGGATCACCTCTTCGTCCCCGGGCTCCAGGGTGTCGAGCTCGAAGCGCCCGGCCCGGAGCAGCACCCCGTTGTGGGAGAGGTTCCGGAGGTTCGCCTGGCTCGCGTAGGTTCGTCCTTCCCCGACGTTGCGCACCCGGAGGTAGATGCTGGCTTTCTCGCCCCGCTGGAGCCGGCCATCGCCATTGCCCTCGACGTCGTCGGCGAGCTGGAGGGCGTAGGCGAACTGGGGCCGTTCCAGGCCTTCGATGCGGGTACGCACCTCGACGTCGCCGGGGGCGTTGCCGTGGGCCTCTTCGAACTGGACGACGATGCCGTCCGCCCGGTCCGGCACGTCCCGGGGGAGCCGGCAGTCCTTCGCGTCCGCCTCCCCGTCGTCGTCGTCGTCCATGCCGCAGACCCCGAGGGTGGTGGACCAGGTTCGGGTCTGCCCGGGGGCGAGCTTCCCAAAGACGAGCTCCCGGCCATCGAAGAGGCGGTAGTCGCTCTTGGTCTTGGCCCGGAGCTGGTAGAGGGGGTTGGCGCCCCGATTCGTGACCGTCACCTGGAGCTCGAAGGGCTCCCCGGCCTTGCCCCGGTCGTTCGGACGGTTCGTCTGGACCCGGACGTCGACCTCGCTCGGGCCCGCGTCGGTCCCTTCGCTCCAATCGATGCCGAGCTGACGCAGTTCCTTGACCGCCCGGTCCATCTCTTCCGCCTGGACCCGACCGATGACCTCGGAGGCGCGTTCCAGGATGACCCGACGGTCCGCCGAGTCCGCCGACGCCAGGAGGGTCCGGGAGAACTCGGTCAGGAACTCGTCCTCGAACTCGTTCTCTTCCTGGTCCTCCGGCGCCGCGGTCCGCAGGCGCTCCCGGGTGTCCTTCGGCAGGTAGTAGCGGAGGACCTGCTTCGGACGGGCGTCGGCGCGGGCCTTTTCGTTGGTCAGCGCCCGGCTGAGGTCCGATTCCCGGAGATAGCCATCGTCCCCCTGCAGGTCGATGTCCTGCCGGTCGACGGTCATCGGGGTGATCGCCAGGTCCGGCACGATCCCGACCCCCTGGATCGAGACCTCACCCGGGGTGAGATACTGGGCGATGGTGAGCTTCAGGGCCGAGCCGTCCGGGAAGTCGTAGAGCACCTGGACCGATCCCTTCCCGAAGGTCTGTTGGCCGATGACCACGGCCCGGTCGTGGCTCTTCAAGGCCCCGGCGACGATCTCGCTGGCCGAGGCGCTGCCGCCATTGACCAGGACGACCATGGGGTAGGGCGGCTCGGTCCCGTCCGGCCGGGCGTATTTTTCGTCCCGCTGGCGGGGATCCCGGGACGACGTGGTGACGATGGTCCCGCTCGACAGGAAGGCGTCGCTCACCCGCACCGCCTGATCCAGGAGGCCCCCCGGGTTGTCCCGTAGGTCGAGGACCAGCCCCTTCATCCCATCCCCCCGCAGGTCCGCGAGGGCGCGCTGCATGTCGTCGAAGGTGTTCCCCTGGAAGCTGCGCAGGGCGACGTAGCCGATGCCATCGTCGAGCATTCGGGATTCGACGCTTTCGATGTGGATCACCGCCCGGGTCAGCTCGAAGCGCCGGGGGCGTTCGAAGGACCCGGGTCGCACCACGAAGACGGTCACCTTCGACCCGGGGGGGCCGCGCAGGCGGGTGACCGCTTCCGTGAGCGGCATGTTCAGCGTCGTCTCGTCTTCGATCTGCACGATCCGGTCGCCCCGGAGGAGCCCCGCCCGGCTCGCCGGGGTGTCTTCCATGGGGCGGATGACGGTGAGCTGGCCATCCCGGATGGAGATCACGATGCCCAACCCCCCGAACTCGCCCCGGGTGTTGGTCCGCATCTCGTCGTAGACCTCCGGGGTCAACAACACGGTATGCGGGTCCAAGACCCGCAGCATGCCGTTGACCGCGGCGTACTCGACGTCCCGCAGCTCGACCTCTTCTTCGTCCAGGTTCTCTTGGAGGAAGGCGAAGATCTCCCGGTAGCGGTTGGCCAGCTCCCAGAGGGCCTCGACGTCGGAAACGCCGAAGCTCCGGCGCTCGTCGTTCACCTGGACCGCGAGCTCCGGGTCGCCTTCTTCGTAGTGAACCAGGACCGGCGCCACGGAGCGCTGAATCGCGTTCAATCCGGCGAGGAGCATCCGGTCCGCGTCGATGCGTTCCGGCTCGACGTAGGAATCCTTGAGCTCGAGGATCGTGCGGTTCAGGACCTTGAGGTCCCGCAGGTCCCAGGGCTCCCGGTTCCGGGCCGCCTGCGCCCGGGGCGACGTGTCGATGTCGATGTCGACGCCATTCTCGCCGACGAAGAACGTGATGGTGAACGCGGCGAGGACGGCGCCGGCGGCGAGAAACAGCTTCCAGAAGCGTCGCATGCGGAACCCAGAGTCTAGGTCGGGCACCCCCCGGGGGCCACCGCCGGCGCGACGCCCGGAGACGCCGCTGCCGCCGGCTGGCGTCTCCAGGGCGCCTGCTACCTTTGCCCCGGCCAGCGGACATGCCTGCGACCGTTCCCAGCGACGCGGTACCGACCCCGGTCCGGCGTCTGGCCGAGCGCCTCCGGGACGCCGGCCACCAGGCGTGGATCGTCGGGGGCTGCCTTCGGGACCTGCTCCTCGACCGCCCCGTCAACGATTGGGACCTCGCGACGACGGCGCTGCCCGGGGACGTCCAGAAGACCTTCCGACGGGTCATCCCGACCGGCCTCCAGCACGGCACCGTGACCGTGGTGCTCGACGGCACCCCCTACGAGGTCACCACCCTTCGTGGGGAAGGCGCCTACACGGACGGCCGACGGCCCGATTCCGTGTTTTTCGTCGACGACATCCGGGAGGACCTGGCCCGCCGGGACTTCACCGTGAACGCCCTGGCCTGGGACCCCCTGGAAGAGACCCTCGTCGACCCCTTCGGCGGCCTCGACGACATGCGCCGGCGGCTCATCCGGGCGGTCGGGGACCCCCGGGAGCGCTTCGCCGAAGACGGGCTTCGGGTGCTCCGGGCCGCCCGCTTCGTCGCGACCCTGGAGTTCGAGCTCGATCCTCCGACCGAGGCGGCCATCGCCGGCGCCCTCAGCACCTACCGGAAGGTCTCCGCGGAGCGCATTCGGGACGAGTGGTTGAAGGCCTTCAAGGCCGAACGCCCCTCCCGCGCCTTCGAGGTCATGCGGCGAACCGGCATCCTGGAGGTCACCTGCCCGGCCCTCCTCGAACAGGTCGGCTGCACGCAGAACGCCCATCACGCCTACGACGTCTGGACGCACACGCTTCACTGTCTGGATGCGGCCCGGGGCCACGGCCCCGAGCTACGCCTCGCCGCCCTCTTTCACGACCTGGGCAAGCCCCGCACCCGCGCCCTTTCCGAGAAGACAGAAGACTGGACCTTCTACGGCCACGAGAAGGTCGGCGCGGGCATGGCCGACGAATGGCTGGAAAGCCATCGCTTCTCCCGGCGGGAACGGGAGACGGTGGTCCACCTCGTGCGGCATCACCTGGTCTGCTACGCGCCGGACTGGACCGATGCGGCGGTGCGGCGCTTCGTCCGGCGGGTCGGAGCGGACCGGGTGCCGATGCTGCTGGCCCTCGCCCGGGCCGATGCCCGCGCCAAGGGGCGGCCCGTGGACGACGAGCTGGCGCTCCTGGACGAGCTCGAGGGGCGGGTCGCGGACCTGGTCTCCCGGGACACGGCCCTCACCACCCGGCAGCTCGCCATCGGCGGTAAGGACGTCATGGCCCATTACGATGCCCGCCCCGGTCCCTTCGTCGGGCGGGTCCTCGACGCGCTCCTCGAACGGGTCCTCGACGACCCGACCCTCAACCGGCGGGATCGCCTTCTCGCTCTCCTCGACGAACCGGAGGTCCGGGCCCTTCGGGGCGACGGGGGAGCCGCCGATCCCGCCGCCGAGGCTCGAAAGCCGT
>DAPKRP010000329.1:0-16950 GCA_031800515.1 Polyangiaceae bacterium LLY-WYZ-14_1
TGATCGCTAGGCCGCTCGACCTCGAGGCCTGCGAAGAGCGGCGCGCTCGCTTCGGGCGGCCATCCGCTCCTGAGGGAAAGGTCGTATCCACTCGTGGTTCCGACCAGGAACGCATCGAAAGGCAATCGCCGGGCCTCGCTCCCGTCCACTCGAACGACGGCGAAGCCGCTACCCGATTCTTCGACGATCTCCAGCTCGATTCGTGTCCAATCTCCCGGCGCGAAGAACGCGACGCCGTCCAGGTCCGTTCGGCGCACCAGCGCCGCCTGCGCGATTTCGAGCTCGACGCTCCCGTCACCGTCGAGACGTACACGAAAAGTCGGGGGGCGCGTCTGCTCCTCCAGCGCGGCCATGAGTGCGACCTCGACGCTCGCCCCCGTCCGCAGCAGCACGTCCAGGGCGAGCCGAGTGCCCCGCAGTTGGCCGAACAGCCGCTCGAAGAGCACCAGGGGCTCGCCCGGGATGACCGACCGGAGAGGTCGACGGACTCCGTCGGGCGGGGCCGCCGCAACAGGCCCTCGCCAGCTTTGCGGGTCCTCTGTCGCTACCGCCGACAGCGACGTTCCCTCGACACTGCCGCATGTCTGAATCGAGGACCGCCAGCAGCCTGGGTCGAGGATGTCGGTCAGGCCGTCGCCATCGTTGTCACGTAGATCGCCGCAGATACCGTTGGTGATGGTCTCGTCGCAGCTCCCGTCGCAGTCCAGATCGACGCAGCGCCCGAACCCGTCGCCGTCCTCGTCGGCACTGGTGAAGCAGTCCTCCTCGGGGAGGTCGTAGGGAAGCCAGAGGGAGCACGCCGTACAACAGACGCTGCTCACGGTTGCAATAAGTCCGGGGACTTGACGCTCAAAGCTCGTTCGCAAAGACGCGGACCTGCCACTGGTGACGGAGCTCGAAGCTGGCCAGCGTGCCCCATGGATATGGCGGCTCGGTGGCGTTGCTCCACAAGGAGGTTTCGCCCGACCCGTCCGGGCAGAAGCCGAGGCCGAAGATCGAGCCCCCCTCGAGCACCATCTCCACCATGATGAAGAGGTACTCGTCGGGTTCGACGACCAGCTCCCCCGGAGAGAACTGCGCCCCCCGGAAGCGGTTCTGGAAGGGGTCACCCGCCTCGAAGGACTCGACGTCGACCTCGACGACGCACTCGGGATCGCTCGCGGGCTCCGGGCCCGTTTGCGTGAAGAGCCTCAGCCGATGCGCGAGGCGTGAGTCCCCGGGCACTGGCGAGTTGTCGTCTGCAGGCCCCGCTCGGAGGAAGTACTCGACCTCCTCGGACCGAGTACCGCACACCCTGCGGTGGGAGGCGCTGAGTTCCCCAGTGACCCACCTCCTCGGGCACCACGGGCGCCAAAGAGCGGCCGTCGGGGCACTCGGTCTCCCAGAGCTGGATCTCGAGCTCGTCGCCCAGCTCCGCACCGGAAATGGACGATCCCGAAAGACACGCACTACCGATGGCGTTGTCTGGTCGATCGCCGCCGTCACCGCATGCGCCCGCCGCGAGAACGATGGCCGCAGCGGCACTGAAAATCGTTGCTCTCTTCGACATCCCTCGAACCCCTTCCACCGTGTAGACGGGGCCGCCTCCCCAGTGCCCCCCTCACGTAAGAACGTCCCCTAGCAGCAATGCTTCTGCGAAGCCAAGAAGATAGCCCGGATGAAGCCTCTGCCTGGAGGGCCGCCCCGGGGGGCGAGTTGACGGAGATGGCGTTACGCGAAGTACGGCGGCAGCTCGCCGCGTTGGCCGGGGGTCACTGCCGGATGCCGCCTGGGTCGAGCTCGCGCCGGGTTGGGGCTGCGAGGTGCTCTCGCGGTCGACGGCGCTGCGGGACCGCACGCTGAAGCTCCCGATCTTCGCCCGCGAGGGCGTCCGGCACGTGTGGCTCGTCAGCCCCGAGGAGCGGACGGTGGAAGTGCTCCGCCTCGACGGCGAAGGCTATCGGTTGGTCACCGTCGCAGGCGCGGACCAGCGAGCCCGGCTCGAGCCGTTCGATGCCGTCGAGGTGGAGCTCCGGGCGCTCTGGATCGGCGCCGCTGCCGAGCCCACCCGCTGATCGAGGGCGAACGGCCCGGGCGAGGCCCCCAAGGGCGCCTGTCGAACACCGCGCGCGCCCGGCGCTGCCGACCGGCGGAATTCGAGATGTAAACGACGAGGCGTGGCACTCCTGTACTGGGACGGG
Organism: Polyangiaceae bacterium LLY-WYZ-14_1; assembly: GCA_031800515.1. Lineage (GTDB taxonomy): Bacteria > Myxococcota_A > Polyangia > Polyangiales > DAPKRP01 > DAPKRP01. Next base: position 2,181 of record DAPKRP010000329.1, read on the forward strand.
CAACACCGATCGATGGAGGAGCTCATGGACAGGAAGCGATGCGCGGTCGACTCGGGGGTCGTGGTCGCGGTCTCGATCTGCCTTTCGACGGGCTGCGGCGCGAACGAGACCTGCGTCGCCGCCGACGAGGGGCAGTCCTGCGGGCCGCCGCGTGATACCGATTCTTCCGTCGACGGCGGCGTCTGCGCGCAGCCCGCGGCGTTCTGTCCCGACGGGGTCGTGCCTGCGGCGATCGCGTTCGCCGATTCCCGGACGGGAATGAGAACTGCGCATCGTCGAGCTTCCCTCGGTGGCCCTCCCCGCCCATGGCTCGCTCGAGGTCCTGGACGTCCTCCCCCTCTCGGGCACCGCGACAGAACGTCGTTTTCAAACCCCCACTACGTGGTGGCAGACTGCCCGGATGGAACCTCCCTCGGCGCGGTGTACCACTACGCTCCAGTGAGCTGGACGCCGGGAAGCCCAACCTTCTGGGACTGGGGTGGTGTGCCACGACCCGTGGCGACGGTCGCCGTCCTCGCCCTCGCCCTCGCCGCCGCGGCCCTCCTCCTCGCGGCGAGCGGCCTGAGCGAGGGGCGCCTTCTCGCCGACCTCGACGGCGTTCCGGAGCGCGCGCTCGTTTCCGGCGCCCTGCTCGCCTGGAGCGCTCCGAGCCGCGCGTACGCTCTAGAGATGCATCAAAAGCGGCTCCATAGTCGTTATCGGGGACGCTGTGCGATGCGGAACAAAGGACGAAGGGATCCCCAAGACTCTTCAATCATGGGCGGGCCCCGTCAGCTGCGTTGGACGGTTAGTGGGCGGCCCGCTCGATCATACCGCTTCCTTGAGGCTCTCTCGCGGTATCCGTCGGTTCTCGTCGGTACGGCGCAAAAACCAAAGCCGGTTTCGACTCGGCAAGCCTCCCCCCCGGCCGATTCCGGTGTGGCGACTCGGCGCACTAACGGAGACTTACGCTTGTCGCCTCCTGGAAGTCCGGACTCAACATCGCCGCGATGCGCGCGACGGCCGTGTCCCCGCGGATCAGCCGGGTATAAAGCGCGATATGCCCCGCATCGTGAATGATCCTGTTGCCCGGTGGCACACCCCAGCCGTCGAGCAGCGACGTTGCAAGCACGAAGGGCGTGGTCTCGTCGCGGCGCCCTAGATAGGCCAATACGCGGTCTGCCGGGATGCCCGGCGCGTCCGGCGGGTCGAGGAGAGGCCGCAGGCGGGCTAGCATGGGATCCGTCCAGCCCGCGGCGCGAACGGCCGCCCCCATCCCCAGACGCCCCGAGAGATCGCCCTTGACCACAACCTCGTCCACGCGTCCGGAGCCGGCGCCGATGAAGGCCATGTCGGGCCGCATGATCCCGGGCCAATGCGCCGCATGGCCCACGATCTGCTGCGTGATCAATGCCCCAAGGCTCACGCCGCCGACACCGACGCGCGGCGCGCCACGGTCGCGGGCCCAGGCGATGATCTGCGCCGTCTCTTGCGCCTGCGCGGAGAACAGTTCGAAGATCGGGACCGGCGCCCGGGCGAGGTAGGGCTCACCGCTATACCGCCCGGCAAGCTCGCGCCGTCCGTGCCATGGGGATTCGGGTAACACGACTCGCACACCCCGGGCCGCGAGGCGCCGGGCGAGGTAATCCTCCTCCGGCCAGTAGGAGATCAAGTCGTAGACCATGCCGAGCCCGCTGCCGTAGATGAACGTAGGCGTGGCCTCGGCCCCGCCCGACGGTTCATAGACCCGCGCCGTAACCGTGTCGCCGCCGGTGAAGGCCGAGGGAGAGGAAAACCGGATGAGGTATTCCGGTCCGGATGGCCCCGGGATCGCGGTGGATCGTTCCACACGCTCCGGCATCGGCGGCGCGGCATAAAGCGTGGCCGGGTCGTCGAGCCAGGGCTGGGCGGCCGCAAGCGCCGCCTGTGGGTCGGGCACGGAAAACCCAGTGGGCGCGAACGAGGGCTCGTTCGAAAGAAAGCGAAACAACATCCCGGGCTTGATCGCCGCCTCGGAGACACGCCGATGCTGCTGTTCGAGGACCACCAGATCCGCCGGGTTGCGCTCGCCCCCTCGCCACAGAGCCTCTTCGAACCGCGCTTTCACCGGAGCCAGGGCCGCGCGACGACAGCCGAGCTCGGCCAGCGCCTTTTCTGCCGGGCCGGCGAGCTTTTTCCGGGCCGCTGCCGTCACGCCGACCGCCTGGAAAAAGCTCTCCGTCTCCGGATGCACGAAGGCCAGTGCGCGAGCGCGGGCCATGCGGAACTCACGCGGCAGCATCGACATTTTCAGGCTGTCGAACCAGCCGGTCGTCATGACCCAGCCGAGCGGCCCGGCCAGTATTCGATGGGCGAGCGAGGTCTGAAGCGTTGGCAATGTCACGACACAGTCTCCCTGATCGGCGGGACGGTCCGAGCGGTCTCGACCAGCCGGCGCCGGACGCCCGCCAGATGCAGCGCCAAGCTGCGGTGCCCGCAGGGCAGGCGCTCGATGTCCTCGGCCGACCAGGCTCGCGCCAGGGCGTCAATCGGCTCCGGCGGGCAAAGCAGGTCGTGGCGACCCAGCACGATCCGCATGCGACCGGGCTGCACCTTCGGGGGCCCGAGAAGCCTCGGCGTGATGAGGCCCATGGCAGCTTCCACCGTTTCGTCGCTGAAGCCATGTGCATGGGCTGCGCGCACGATCCCGGCCCCGATGGGCGTGTTCCAAAGGGTTTCGAATGGGTCGACCGCCGGAATCAGCATGTAGAGGAAGTCCAGCTCGACGAGGGTGGCAAGCTGCGCCGCGACATTGCCACCGAGGCTGATCCCGCCGGCGAAAACGCGGGCGTAGCCTTCGTTCCGCAAACCGAGCGTCAGCGCCACGGCGTCCTGCGGCGCTTGTGCGAAGCCCCGGACGAGGCGCGGGACATCGCCGCTGAGGAGATACTGGCCGCTGTAGCTGCTGTCTTCCGGCGCGCGGTTCATGTGGTAGGGCAAACAAAGCGCGACAACGTCGATGCCCGCGGTCAGAAACGGTCGCGCCACAAGCCGTTCCGCTGCGAAGGACGGGGCGAAACCACCATGAAACATGATGACCACGTCGCGGACCCGGGCCGGTCCGGACCTCCAGCGCACGGCGCGTACCACGTCGTTCCGTCGGCGTCCGCTGGGCGCTGGACTCTCGAAGGTGATGCGGTCAGACCGCGACCGGCCGCCCGCATCCGCCTCCACGCACATTGAGGCCGCGGGTGGCGGCGGGTGTAGGGCGCCTGGTGCGACGGATGCCATGTGCAAGAGGTCCTGCGGTCGCGAGGACACCGCCGCCTGGGGGCGGCGGGAGACGAGCCACCCGTTCAGGCGGTCGAAGGACTGGTGTATGCGGCGCATCAGACCTCCACCCTGATGGAACGCGACGGAAGAGCCGACGTGGCGGTCAATGCGTATGAGCCCGGAATACAACAGACTCGCTGTCTCGCATTCATGTCGGATTCAAATGCTGGCACCAACCGGGAATGCGGCGACCCCGACAACCGACGCCGACCTCGAGCCGCTCCTCGGTCGACTGGAAGGCCGGGCGCGACGGCCAGGGCGGCGACGGCGCGGAGGACCTCACGGGCGGCGGGCGACAGGCGGGACTCGATAGGCGGGATGGAAAGACGACGGGCGCGGGCTGTGGCTCGAGCCGGGGCCGTTCAGGAGGCGGTGGCCGCCGGCGCGGGGATGCTGCACTGGTCGGGGACGGGGTCCGCGACGACGTACCGGTTGAGGCGGTAGGCTCCGACGCGCCGGCGCAGGAACCAGGGTGCGAGGGCGACCGCCCAGCGCATCGCGAGGGGGAAGCGGCGCCGGACCTCGGGGCCGGCGTCGAGGAAGGTCCGCGATCGGTCAAGCACGAGCCCGATGCCCCAGCTCTCGAGCTCGCGCGGGTCGTCGCAGGCCCAGCGGAACCAGCTCTCCCGGGGCAGGTGCCTCATCGCGTCGTGCCGCGCCTGGAACCGGACCATGTCGGCACCGGTGGTGTCCATCACGAGCCAGGCGCCGGGGAAGCGGCGCGCTATGGCCTCGATCACCCCCCGCGCGACGTCGGCGTCGAGGTAGATGAGGACGGCCTCGGACACGAAGCAGACGGGACCGGGAGACGCGGCGACGGCGTCCAGCCACCCGGTCTCCCGGAGGTCGGTCGCGATCATGCGGCGCCGCGGCGTGTCCTCGAACCAGCGACGCCGGAGCGCGATCATGTCCGGCAGATCGACGTCGAGCCACTGGACGTTCCCGTCGTCGACGCGCTCGAAGCGGGTGTTGAGCCCGCAGCCGAGCTCGACGACGGTGCCGCCCGGGTGCATGCGCAGGAAGCACCGGACGTCCTCGTCCATCATCCGGGTCCGCAACACGGTGCCGACAAGGCTGGGCCCGCCGCGCCACTTGTCGAAGTCGTAGTCTAGCGACGCGACGATCTCGAGGGCGCGGGGGTCGGACACCAGCCCGCGGCCTCGCCGCGTCTCCTCGGCGCGGCCCAGTAGGGGAATGAGGGCCGTCTCCTGGACGGGCCCGAGGGTGGGGACGTGTCTGGACATGGAGCGACCTCAGGGGAAACCCGGTGCTGTTGAATATGATTATCATTAGCAACACGGCGGGTCCACCGTTTTCGCCCCATCGACGCGCCGCGGCAGGCCCCGCTCAACGGATCCGGTCGGCTGCAGGAACTGGCCGACCACCGTGAGGCTCTCGACCGCCCGGTCGGCGTCGACCCGGTAGAGGGTGCTGCGGCCCTCGTCGGGGTCCTCGCGCTGCCTGAAGAGTCTCTGGAGACGACGAAGGGCGGCCAAGGCGGCGCGCTCAGCGGCACGTCGAGGGGAGTCGCGGCGCCAGCAGCGTCGGCGTCGAGTACCACCCGGTGCCAGAGCTCGGTTCGCGTCCAACGTCGTTCCGATACGGCGCCGACATGCGGTAATCGGTCGGTGTCTGGCCGGTCCACTTCTTGAACGCCCGGCAGAACCCACTGGGCTCGGAGAATCCGGTGAGCCGAGCGATCTCGCTCACCGGCGTGTTGCGCTGAGTAAGATGGTGGACAGCCACATCTCGCCTGACGCTTTCCTTGATCTGCGCGAAGGATACCCCCTCGCGTTTGAGCTGACGGCGAACCGTGTCCTGGCTGGTGTCGAGCTGGGCTGCGATGACCTTGAGTGGAAGCGCATCGACGGCGTGTCTTCGGTGGAGGAGTCGTCTGATTCGCGCGGCGAGACTGCCGTCGCTTCGCTCCGCGCCCATCAGCCTCGGGATCGACGCGACGAACTCGTGGACCGCGTCAGGTGTCTGAACCACGGCCGTGTCGAGATACCGCCGATTGAAGACCGCAGTGAGCCGCGGCTGGCTGAAGTAATGATGGCACGGGAACATTCCGAGATAGTCATCCAGGTTGTCCGGCGCCTCGAACGGGAAGTAGATCCGGTCGAGAAGAACTACCTTGTCGATCAACCAGCTCGCCCAACGAAGCACGAAGAGCGCGGCCCAAGTGATGAAGATCGACCGGTCGAGCCCGTCGCCCCTCGGGAACTCGGCTCGAAGCTTCGCCGCGTCCCCCTCCACCCGGACCGAGCAAAACTCGTAATCGTGTGCGAGCTTCCAGAATAGATTCCAGCGGTCCATCGCTTCCCCGAGGGTCCTGCTGCTAATCGTGGCGTGCACCGACAGTTCGAGGCCTCCCGGGCGGATGGGGCGCTCGAGAAAACCCAGGCTTTCGTCCTGGAGCGTGCGGGTAATCGTGGCGAGCAGTGCGGGAATCTTCTCGACGGGGAACGCGCTGTCGGGCTCGGCGACGAGGGACCTGGGCTCATCGAGGTCTACGAGGATGTCCCCCGGGTCGACTCCCCTGCGGCGACAGCCGGCAAAAAACGGGGCGACGGCTCGTACCGGGATGACCCCGAGGCGTGGGCGAGGCTCCACGACCACGCCCCTCGGTTCGAGACTCATCCCCGAATGCTACCATCGGTCAGCTTCCTGCCCGAAACAGTCAGTTGTCCGGCGCGAACGGTCGTCGTAATCCAGTCTCATGAAAAAGCGAGCGCTGCGCCCAGACGAGAGCCCGCTTTGCGGCCGAGCGCTGGTGGCCTGTTTCGTCTCGCTCGCTGCGGCGTGCGGGAACGACCGGGGTGCTGGAACGAACGAGCCGTACCCTTTGCTCGATTGCGATCCGATCGTACCCGAACTGTGCGGGTTTCCGTTCCCTTCGAACGTTTACACCGTCCGGGACCAAACCACCGCCACGGGTCGACGGGTCGCCTTTGGTCCCGGCGTTCTGCAGGGGAATGACGACGGGCCCTGGGCGAGGAGCGACGGTTTCTCCGCCGGGACGCCGATCCTCGCCTTCATCCCGGGTGCGACGGGGGAGGCGCTCCCGAGCGCTGCACGGATCGAAACGTCGGTCCTCGACGGATCGCCCACGCTGATCCTCGATGTAGCAACCGGCGAGCCGGTTCTCCATTTCGCGGAGCTCGACGTCAGGGCCCCGAACGCCGAGCAGAGAGCGCTGGTGATACGTCCCGCCACGCGGCTCCGGGACGACTCACGCTATATCGTTGCCGTGCGGAACCTTCGTGATGAGGTGGGTCGAGTCATCGAGCCCTCTTCCGCCTTCCGGGCGCTCCGTGAAGCTTCCGAGGCGACCGACGCATCTGTCGAGTCGCGACGCGCGCTGTACGAAGACATCTTCGCGCGTCTGGCCGACGTCGGGTGGGCGAGGGAAGACGTTCAAATCGCGTGGGACTTCAACACCGCCAGCGACGACAGTAACACGCGCGATCTGCTCCACATGCGTGATGAGGGCCTCGCTCTCGTCGGCGACACGCCGGAGTACACCATCACGGACGTCGATGCCGACTTTCGTCCAGAAGACTTCGCGTTCCGCATCCTCGGTCGTTTCCGTGTCCCGCTCTACTTGACGCAGCCTACGCCGGGTGGCGTGCTCCTGCGCGACGAGAGCGGGCTCCCCACGGTCAACCCGGAGCAACCGTGGGCCGAGTATCCCTTCGAGGTGCTGATTCCTAGAAGCGCAGTCGATGCGCCGGCGCCGCTACTCCAGTATGGGCACGGCGTCTTCGACGACCACACGCAGGTCGAATTCAGCGCGCTCCGGCAGTTCGTCTCGGAGAACGGATATGTGATCTTTGGGGTCGACCTCCTCGGCATGGCGGCAGGAGACCTCGACGCGGTGGCGTCTGCGCTTCTCGTCGGCGACATCGCCGGTCTTCAACCGATGTGGGATCGCCTACTGCAGGGCCATCTCAATTCTCAGGTCGCGATGCGCATGATGATCGAGAGCTTTTCGAAAGATCCGGTATACGGGCAGTATGTCGACGCCACCCGCAGGTACTATCATGGCATCAGTCAGGGTGGCATCTCTGGCGCCGTGTATATGGCACTGTCCAACGACGTTGAACGGGCCGCGCTCTCGGTCGGCGGCCAGCCGTACAGCACGATCCTCTTCCGCAGCGATCGGTTCGATGCGTTTCTCGACCTCCTCGAGATCCAATATCCGGACGCCAGGGTACGACAGTTGCTCGTTGCGCTCGCACAGATGCCCTGGGACCGTGCGGAGCCGAACGGCTTCTCGCACCACGTCCTCGCCCAGCGTTTCGAGAGCACGATCGCGAAGCAGATCATGTCCATGGGCGCGGCGGGAGACCATGCGCTTCCAAACGTGGCCACCGACATCATGTCGCGCACGTTGGGGTTGACGCATCTGACGACCGGCCTTCGCGACATCGTCGGGCTCGAGGCGACGACGTCCACGACCGACGAAAGCTTCTACATCGAGTTCGGTTTCGGTCTTCCCCCGGTCCCCGACTGCGGTGTCGCCATGACGCTGTGCGAGGACCCGCACGGCGAACTGCCGTCGGTCTCCGAGGCGCAGTCCGTGATGGATGCGTTCTTTCGAACGGGTGAGGGCGTTAATCCGTGCTCCGATGGTGTCTGCGCGTTCCCCGAGATCGGCGCTTGCACACCGGAGGAGGATGCCGAGGCAGCCGACGCGCTTTGCGCCCGCTGACGGAGGCCCGACGCCGCCTGCTTCGAAGGGACGTCCGAGACCCTGTCCGAGCCATTGGCGCGCCCCGAGGGGCGGCGCCGCGGGCGAAGGTGACCCTAGGCCTCTCCCCAGCTAAGACCGATCATCCGCGGAGGACCGACCGCTCCACGAGCCAGCTCAGCAGGGCGCCGCTCGACGCGAGCTCGCGGTGCTGCGCGGGCGCGCTCCGACGCTGAAGCGTGTGCGTCAGCGACACCTCGCGAGGCGGGTGGATGCCGCGCCCGGGCGCGCCTCGACGGTCGGCGTAAGGCCGTCGGGGAAGCGCTCGACCCCGACGCTGCACAGATCACCCGCGTCGCCGAGGACGGCGGCGAAGAAGGTCGCGATGGCCTCGCCGAGGTACGCCTGGATCGGCGGAGCCCCGAGGCTACCCATCTCGCTGTGGTCCTGCTCGGGGACGAGGATCCGGATGCGGTCGGCGTCGTCGGGGTAGCGCTCGAAGGGCTGCAGTCGCCAGTCGTCGGCGACGAACCGACCCAGTCCGTTCGTGTCGAGCTCGGCGCCACCGACGAGGGTGAGCACCGGCACGTCGACGGTACGCCACGTGTTGTCGTCCGGGCCGTTGTCGTAGGCGTCGAAGAAGTCGCCCGTGCCCTGCGGAGAGATCGGCGCGATGGCGGCGATCCGGGGGTCGGCTTCGGGGTTGTAGGGGTACTGCGCGCCGGCCACGGCGTGCGACGTGTACGCGCCCGCCGAGTGCCCGGTGTGCCCCACCGCCGACGTGTCGAGGTCACCCACCAGCGCGGGGAGGGCGACGCGCCCGTCGGCGAGGGCGTCGATCACCGCCGTCACGTCCCGCGGGCGGTCCAGCCGATGGGTTGCGCCGTTGCTCGAGGACCGGTGACCGAGCTGGACCGCGACCCCGCCGCGCTCGGCGATCGGGACGCCCAGGTGGTCGAAGCGGGTCTCGCCCGATGCCATCCCGAGGCCGCCGTGGCTGATCAGTACGACCCAGTGGGGGCCGCCGACGCCCGTCGGGTAGTGCACGCGCAGGCCGACCTCGCGCCCTGCTCCATAGGTGATCGCGGCGTCCACGGTGGTGAGTCCGGCGGCGGAGGCGTCGGAGGGCGGTGGGCCCGCGTCGGTGGCGGCGGGGCCGGCGTCCGCGTCCATCGCGCCGGCGTCGGCCCCCGGCGGTCCGGCGTCGACCGGGGTCGCTTCGCCGTCGCAGGCGGCGGCCAGCAGGAGCGTTATCGCGAGCGCGCGCTCGATGTTCACGTTCACCTCCGACCAGCCCGGACGTAGTGAAGCTACGGGCGAAGCAGAGGCTCGGCAAGAACCCGGGGGAGCTCGAGGCGCCGGCGCCGCGAAGCCGATCCGACGCCGTCTGCGGCGTTCCGGCTCCTCGAAATATCCTTCTGCGCCTCAGTATTCCTCGTCGCCGCGCCTTGCAGCCGACGATCGCCGGGCTTCACCCCCGCGCCCCGGGCTGCACGCGCTGGTACGAGGGCGCGACCGACCCGGGCGCGATGACCTTGAAGACGTCGACCGCGAGCCACACGAACACGCCGATGAGGGTGAAATAGGCCCACCAGATCCCATCTATCGGGCTCGTGTGGAACAGCGTGTTCATGACGGGGACATACGTGAACCCCACCTGCGCAAGCATCATGGCCCCGGCCCCCAGCCACACCCAGCGGTTGCCGAACGCACCGATCGTCCAGACGGGCTGGCCGAGGCTTCGGCAGGCGAACAGGTAGCCGCTCTCGACGACGACGACGGTGTTCACCGCGATCGTGCGCGCCTGGTCGAGGGACTGCTCCCCTTCGCGGAGCGCCCACTCGAAGAGCCCGAAGGCGGCGATCGCCATCATCGCCGACACCGCCAGCGTCCGCGCGCCGAGTCGCCAGTCGAGGAGCCGCGCGTCGACGGGTCGCGGTGGCCGGTCCATCAGGCCGGGCTCCTTGGGCTCGAAGACCAGGGCCACGCCGAGGAGCAGGGCCGTGGCCATGTTGATCCAGAGGATCTGCACGGGGACGATCGGCAGCGCGGTCCCGAGCGCGATCGCCGCGAGCAGCACGAGGGCCTCGCCGCCATTCGTCGGCAGCGTCCAGGTGATGAACTTGACCAAGTTGTCGTAGACGCCGCGGCCCTCTTCCACCGCGTCCGCTATGGTCTCGAAGTTGTCGTCTGTGAGGATCATGGCGGACGCCCGTCGGGCGACGTCCGTGCCGCCCTTCCCCATCGCGATGCCGAGGTCCGCCTTCCTTAGCGCGGGGGCGTCGTTCACCCCGTCGCCGGTCATGGCAACGACGTGTCCACGGGACTGGAGCGCGGTAACGAGGAGCAACTTCTGCTCCGGCGCTACCCGCGCGAAGACCGCCACCTCCTCGGCGACCTGCGGCAGCTCCTCGCGGTTCAGCCCCTCGAGCTCTCGCCCGGTCATCGCCCGGAGGCGCCCGGACGGCACCCGCATGCCCCGGAGACCCAGCTGCTCGGCAACCGCCGCCGCCGTCGCGGCGTGGTCGCCGGTGATCATCTTCACCTGGATCCCGGCCCGGTGACAGGCCGCGATAGAGAGCCGCGCCGATTCCCGGGGCGGGTCCATCATGCCGACCAGCCCGACGAGCACTAGGTCGTCGACGTCGGAGTGGCTGAGGTCCGCGACGTCCCCCGGGCACGTCCTCTGCGCGAGGCAGAGCACGCGGAGACCGCCCGCCGCCAGCTCCTCGACTTCCCCTCGACCCGCGCGCGATCGAGGGGAGCCCGGCGGCCGCCGGCGTCGAGCTCTGCCGTGCAACGGTCGAGGAGCGCGTCGGACGAGCCCTTGACCAGCAGGAGCCGCTCGCCTGCGGCGTCGTGCAGTGTCGCCATGTACATGTGCTGCGACTCGAAGGGGATCTCCGCGATGCGCGGGTGGCCGGCGAACGCCTCGAGGAGCCGCGCCTTCTCCGCGGCCACCCGGAGCGCGGCCTCGGTGGGATCCCCCTCGACGGTCGTCGTGTCGCCCGCGCGCACGACGTTCACGTCGTTGCAGAGCGCCCCGACGCGGAGACACGCGAGGAGCTGCGGCTCCCCCGCGGGCTCCACCCGCCGGCCGGCTCTGCGGAATTCGCCCTCTGGGTCATAGCCCACCCCGCTGACGTCGTACTCCGCACCGGCGGACCAGAAGCGGGTCACCGTCATCTCGTTCTCGGTGAGCGTCCCCGTCTTATCGGAGCAGATGACCGTGGTGCTCCCGAGCGTCTCGACCGCGGGAAGCTTGCGCACGAGCGCGCGCCGCCGTGCGAGGGACTGGACGCCGACCGCGAGGAGCACCGTGACCGCCGCCGGGAGGCCCTCCGGGATCGCGCCAACCGCGAGGGCGACCGCCGCGTTGAACGTGTCGACGAGGTTCGCGCCGCGGACCGCCTCGATGGAGAACAGCACCGCCGAGAGCACCAGGATCACCCAGATCAGAAGCTTCGAGAACCCGGCGATCTTCCGGGTCAGCGGCGTCGCCAGCTCCGTAGTCTCGGCGAGAAGCCCGGCGATGCGCCCGGTCTCCGTGTCATCGCCGGTGGCCACCACGAGGCCCCGGCCTTTGCCGTACGTGACGACGGTTCCGCCGAAAGCCATGTTGATCCGGTCCCCGAGGACGGTGTCCTGGGGCAACGCGCGCGTGTCCTTCTGGACCGCCACCGACTCCCCGGTGAGGACCGACTCGTCGACCTGCAGGTCGCGGATTGCGAGGAGACGCACGTCAGCGGGGACGCCGTCCCCGGACGCGACGACCACGACGTCACCGACGACGAGCTGGTCGCTGGGGACGCGTCGCTGCTGCCCGTCTCGCAGCACCGTGGCTTCCGTCACGACGAGGGCGTCCAGCGCCGCGATCGCCCGCTCCGCCCGGTACTCCTGGAGGAAACCGATCACCGAGTTGACCCAGACGATCGCGAAGATCACCAGCGCGTCCGCGACGTGGCCGAGGGCCAGCGACACCACCGCGGCGACGATCAGCACGAGCACGAGCGGTTGAGCCAGCTGCTCGAGGTACTTGCGCCATGCGGGCGTGCCCGGGCGCGCCGTCGGTCGGTTTGGCCCGTCCCGCGCGAGCCGACGCTCTGCCTCAAACTGCGTGAGTCCCCGGGCTGTGTCCGCGCCGAGCTCGGCGAGGAGCTCGCTGCCGTTCCGGGCGTGGGGCGAGGCGCGTGCTGCGGCCAAAGTTTTCCTGACTGTGTCCGTCACGACTGCCTTTGCTCTGTTCACCGGCCCGGTCCTACGAATGAGAGCGCTCGGTTCCGCCCGCTTTCAGCGGGCCCAGAGAACGGCGAGGGGCAGCGCTACCGCGTCGAAGGGCTCGGCGCGCACGGTCGCGTCCCCTCGCCACGTCCCGGCGACCCGATAGGACTCACCATCGAGCCGGTATACCTCGAGCGTCTCCGGGTCGGGATCGACGAGCCAGACGTGACCGACGCCCTCCCGCGCGTACAGCGGCACCTTGTCCGCCCGGTCGATGTGCTCGGTGTTGGGTGAAAGGACCTCGCAGACCCAATCGGGTCGGACCGTGAGGAAGGCGGCGTCGGGTAGCTCGGGAAGCGTCTGCCGGCGCCACCCAGCCAGGTCGGGGACGAGGATGTCGGGTCCCGGCCCGAGATGAAGCTCGGGCTCGTCCAGGATCAGCCAGCCACCGGGACCATCGATGCCCTCGTCGAAGGGCCCGCCGAGACGCTGGCCGAGCCGCGTGCTCGCCCGCGCATGCCGTGCCCTCGGCCTCGCGTGGGTGTAGAGGACGCCACCGATGACCTCGGCGACACGGTGGTCCGGGGCCTCGAGGACCTCCTGGTACCCCGCGCGCCTGTCCTCTGGGTCACCCATCGACCCAGGCAAGCGACGTTGGCTCGACGGTCAGGGCCTCCCCCATCTTCCGACGACCGAGCTCCGGGGTGGGGGCGCCATCCCGCCAGGCGGCCTGGCCAGCGACCCAGACCCCGGTGACGACCCCATCGGAGCGGTTCAGCATCTGCCGGGCGCCGAGGGATTCCCGGTGGGTGTAGATGGTGTGGGACTCCGAGTCGTAGGCGGACAGCGCCTCCGGGTCGACCAGCACCAGGTCCCCGCGCTGCCCGGCTTCGATGCTGCCCACCCCGGGGAAACCCCAGAAGTCGGCGGGCACCCGGGTCAGCCGGTGCACCATCGTCCCAACGACGTCCCGGCCGCGCTTCTGGGCGAGCTGCAGGCTCCGGAGATTGACGTCGTAGAACGCCATGTTCGCGAGGTGGGCGCCGGAATCGCTGAAGCCGGGTAGGAACAAGGGGTCGAGGAGCAGGTCCGTCCGCACCTGCTCGTCCGCATTCGCGACCAGGGCGTACCAGCGGAGATCCGTGTCGTAGCGGCGGAGCAGCGCCAGGAGGAAATCGGCGTCGTCGCCGATGGGGTTCGGCAGCGCCTCGAAGGCCTGGGTCTCGGCGGCGCTCCGGGCGCCTTCGCCGGTGCGCTGGAACCGCAGCAGCCGCTCGTAGACCTGCTGGAGCGTTTCCTCCTGCCAGTCCGGGACCGGGTCGGCGGTCATCACCATCTCCCGCAGATCCCGGCAGAGGCTGTCATCGATGGCCCGCAGCCAGCGCTTGAGCCGGGCGAGGCTGAACCCCCGTTTGTCGTGCAGCCACATCCGCCGGAAGCGCCGGCGGTAGTCCTCCGTCGCCATGATCGCCTGGCGGGCGGCCCGGTCTTCGACGTCGACCTCGTTCAGCTCCCGGAAGGCGGGGATCTCTTCGGCGATGGGGGTGATGGGGCCGTCCGCGTAGATCTTGAACGGCGCCCCCAGGGCCTGGAGGCGGAAGTGCCCCTGGAGCAGCGGCGAGTTGACCACCCGGGACAGCACTTTGGCGAGCCCGGTCAGGAAGCGGTTGTTCACCAGGTCCAGGACGGCGACGGCGGTGGTCTTGAGGGCCCGCCGATAGAGCCGAGCGCTCGACAGGAAGAACATCCGGAAGACCTGGAGCGGCTTGTCCTTTTCCGGGGTCGCCTGCCAGACCCGGCCGTGGCGACGGACCACTTCCGTCAGCCGGCGAAGCTCCTGGAAGGTGCCCAGGTGGGAGGGGATCTTGTGCTTCCGGTGAGGGTCGTCGGACATGTAGTGGAAGGGCAGGGCGTCCGTGGAAAGGCCCGCGTAGCCCTGATCCATCGCGGCTTCGAGGAGCGCTTCCATCCGGGCGAGCTCGTCTTCCGTCGCCGCCCGGCTCACCGCCGCATCCACCCCCATCACCTCGATCCGCAGCATCGAATAGGGCACCAGGGGCACGATGTTCGCGCCCATGGGCAGCCGGTCGAAGTGGTCGAGGTAGCCCCGGGTGTCTTGCCAGTCGATCTGGTCCGCCACTCGGCGGAGCACGCCCTTGGGCATGCTCTCCACCCGGGCGAAGCAGGAGACGACCGGGTCGTGGCCGTCCCGCTGCTGGCGGCCGAAGGCCACCCCGATGGAGCAGTTCGCCACCACCGCCGTGGTGGTGCCGTGGCGGACCACCTCGGAGAGGGATGGGTCGAGCTCGACCTCGAGGTCGAGGTGCGTGTGGATGTCCCAGAGGCCGGGCATGAGCCACTGCCCGCGGCCGTCGACGACCTGGTCCGGCGCGCCCGGGAGGTTCCGGCCCACCGCGACGATGCGACCGTCCCGAAGGTCGACGTCGACCTCCCGGGGCGGGCCGCCGAGCCCGTCGAAGACCAGGGCGCCCGCGATCCGCAGGTCGATCCGGCCACCGTCCGGACAGGAAACGTGACGGGGGCCATCCGCCCCGGGCCCATCCG
>DAPKRP010000330.1:0-1714 GCA_031800515.1 Polyangiaceae bacterium LLY-WYZ-14_1
CCGGGCGCCCCATCCCGGGACAGGTCCCGTAGGCGACCATGTCCCTCGGAACGCCCGAGTCCGGAGGACGTGTGCTCCTCGAGCGCCTGGACCGCCTGGCCGCCGGGGACCCGGACCCCGCCGACCTCGCGGCGGACCTCCCCGGGGACCCGGGCTGGCCGCGCTACCGGGTCGAGCTGCGGGCCGACGACCGCACGTGGGTGACGACCGCTGGCTTCGATGGACCGGCGGGGGGCGTCGTCCTGGGGGCGTTCACGTTATCCCCGGACACGAGGGCGGGGGCGGACGACGCACCCACCGGCTGGGGTGCTCGACCGGAGACGAAGCCCGCCTCGGGAACCATCGCCGGACCGCGCCCCCCGGACTGGCTCGTCGCCGCGTCTTCGGCCCTCCTCCGCACCGTCTTCCGCCAGGCGACGGCCGCCGGCGACCAGCCGCGCTGGCCCCGCCGACTCCATCGCTGGCGACGGGCGCCCCAGGGGTAGCCGCCCCCTCCCGCGGCGAGGCACCGCAGCCGGCTTAGAAGCCTTCCTCTTCGGGGCAGCAGGTCTGGCATTCCTCCGGGTAGGTGGAGTTGTCGCCCAGGCAGGCGTCGCAGCCCACCGGGGTGGGCTCGTAGCATGCGTCGCCGTCGACGCCGTCGAGGGCGCAGACGGTGAAGCCGGTGGGATCGCAGGTCGCCTCGAAGGTGGTCGGCGAACATGCGTCCTCGCAGTCCGGAGCGTCCCGGCAGGAGGTCCCGCGCTCCCCATCCGGTCGGCAGACGGTGCCTTCGGCGCAGGGTTCCGCGGGGCCGAGGTCGAGGCAGGGGTCGTCGTCGAAGTCCCCGCAGGCACGGCGCGCCCCGGAGCCCAGGCAGACCCCGTCGTCGAGCTCGCAGTCGTCGAAGCACGCCGCCTCGCAGGCGCCCCCGGCGCAGGTGGTCTGGAAGGGACAGGGCTCCGGCGCGGTCAGGTCGAGGCAGGGGTCGGCATCGAGCTGGCCGCAGCTCGCCACCGCGCCCCCGACGCAGACGCTGGTGCCGGAGGTTCGGCATTCGTCGGTGCAGTCGTCGATGGCGGCGCAGGTCCCGAAGGAGCAGCTCTCCTCGTTCGGGCAGGGGACGGGCTCGCCGAAGCGTCCATCCATGCAGGTGGCCACCGCGTCCGCGGCGCACCGGGTCTCCCCATCCTCGCAGCGGTCGACGCCGCCGCCGTCCCCCGTGCCCCCATCGGACAGGGCCGGCCCCCCGTCCCCGTCGTCGCCGCAGCCCGTCAGGGCAAGGGCGCCCAGCAGGAGTGCCCCGGCGAGGGCGGGCCCGAGGAAAGCGGGGATCGAACGCCAGGGTCCGGCAGCCGGCGTCCGGTTCCTCCATCGTCGGTAATTCGTCATGGGGCGCAGAGGGCGGCAGATTCGATGCCAGTTCCGGCCGGGGCGCCTTCGTCCGAGGCTGGTTTCCAGGGAAACGAGGCGGTTCGCCGCGCCTGTTGCGCTAGGACCCGTTTTCCAGATCGGGAAAGCGCACCTCGTCGACGCGCCGCGCCAGGGCGTCTACCAGCAGCACCCCGTCCACCTGGAAGGCGACCAGATACTCGAGGAGCTGGCGCCGCGTCGGACCATGGCGGACCGCGCCGACCAAGGCGCCGCGCTTCACCTCCGCCACGAAGAGGCGTCCATGCCGCTCGACGATCAGGTCTGCCCGGAGCTCGACGTCGCCGACCCGATCCCCCACCCG
>DAPKRP010000331.1:0-2706 GCA_031800515.1 Polyangiaceae bacterium LLY-WYZ-14_1
CCCTCGCCGATCTCGCAGATCTTCACGTCCCGCAGGTGGCGCTCGACCGGGAACTCCCGGGTGTAGCCGTAGCCCCCGTGGATCTGAAGGGACCGGTTGCAGGCGCGGGAGCCCGCCTCGGACGCGTAGAGCTTCGCCATCGACGCCTCCGTCGAATAGCGCTCCCCCGTGTCCGCCATCATCGCCGCCCGGTAGGTGAGGAGGCGGGCGGCGTCGAGCTCGGTCCGGCAGTCGGCGACCATCCACTGGATGGCCTGGAAGTCGCTGATCGGCTTGCCGAACTGCTTCCGGTCCTTCGCGTACTGGATGGCGGCGGCCAGGGCACCTTCCCCGAGCCCGAGGGCCATGGCGGCGATGCTGACCCGGCCTCGGTCGAGGATCTTCAAGGTGTCGATGAAGCCCCGGTCGAGCTCACCGACCACGTGGTCATCCGGGACGAAGACGTTTTCCAGGGTGATCTCGACGGTGTCGCTCGACCGGCAGCCGAGCTTTTCGAGGTGCTTCGACGCGCTGAAGCCCTCCGCCCCCCGGGGGACGGCGAAGGCGGTGATGCCCTTCTGCTTCTTCTCCGGGCTGGTCTTGGCGAGGACCACGCAGACGCCGCCGACGCTGCCCTGGGTGATGAACATCTTCGTCCCGTTCAGGACCCAACCGCCGTCGATCTTTTCCGCCTTGGTGGCGAGGCCCGCCGCGTCGGAGCCCGAGCCCGGCTCCGTGAGCGCCCAGGCGCCCAGGATCTCGCCGGTGGCGAGCTTCGGCAGGTACTGCTTCCGCAGGTCCTCGGAGCCGAAGGTCATCAGGTGGGAGGTGCCGAGGCCGTTGTGGGAGGCGACGGTGAGGGCCAACGACCCATCCACCCGAGCGATCTCCTCCACCACGATGGCGTAGGCCAGGGTGTCGAGCCCGGCGCCCCCGTACTCTTCCGGGATTCGGATGCCCAGGAAACCGAGCTCCCCCAGCCGGGGGATGATCTCGGCGGGGAACCGTTCCTCCCGATCCCAGTCCCGAGCGTGCGGGGCCACTTCCTTCTCGGCGAAGTCCCGCGCGGTCTGTTGGATGGTCCGGTGGAGGTCGGAGAGCTCGAAGTCCATGACCCGACCTTGGTTCCGGAGGCGAGACCCGGTCAAGACGCGGCCCGCTCAGACCGTCGAACCCCCGCAGCTCGACCCGGCCCCGGCGGTGCAGCCGAAGCAGTGCCGGTCGACCTCGATGCGCCGTCCGTTCAGGGCGGCGAGGTCGAAGTCCCGGATATGCCCGGGCGCTCCTGCCTCGACGGGCATCTCGAGCATCTGGTTGAAGTCGCAGTCGTAGAGGGTGCCGTCCCAGCCGATGCTCAAGGTGTTCCGGCACATCACCCCCGCCGCCGCCGCCGGGTTGAAGGCGTTGACCAGCCGCTCGAGGTAGCCGTCCAGGTTGTCCGTCTCGACGAGCCACTCGAGGTAGCGGCTGATCGGCATGTTGGTGATGGTGAACAGGCGGTCGAAGCGAATTCCGTGGAGCCGGTCGAGCTCCCGCTTCCATTCCGCTTCCAGCGACGCCTGCCCGCCGGGCAGGAAGGCGCCGACCGGGTTGGTCACCAGGACGAGCTCGAGCCCCGAGCGGCCGTCTCCGTATCCCAGCTCGTTCAGGCGCCGGAGCGCCCGGATGCTCTTCGCGTAGACGCCCCGGCCCCGCTGCCGGTCGGTGCCGAGCTCCCGGTAGTGGGGCAGGGAGCAGACCACCTCGACCTGATGCTCCGCCAGGAACTCGGGCAGGTCCCGATGGGCCCCGGTCTCCAGGATGGTGAGGTTGCACCGGTCGATCACGTGGCGGCCGAGCTTCCGAACCTCGGTGACCAGCCAGCGGAAGTGGGGATTGAGCTCCGGAGCGCCGCCGGTGAGGTCCACGGTGGGGATGTCCGTCTGGGCCAGGGCGTCGAGGCACTGGGCCATCGTCTCCCGGCTCATCACCGCGTCGGTCCGGTCCGGCCCGGCGTCGACGTGGCAGTGACGGCAGGTCTGGTTGCAGAGCTTGCCCACGTTGATCTGCAAGATCTCGATCCCCGTCGGCCGGAGCGGCCAGAGCCCGGCGTCGGCGAGGGCCTGGTCGAACTCCCGGGGCAGGTCCCGCTCCTGGAGCGTCCGGCGCTGGGCCTCGCCGGAGGCCAGGGGCACCCGGCGGGAGGCCAAGGTGGGGAGGGTGCGGGCGGCAGCGCCGCTTCGGCTCGCGCTCATCGTGGTGAGATCTCTCGTCCAGGGGGCGTCGTCGGGCGGGGGCTTCGACCCTCGGGGGGCGTCATTCGGCGCCGGCGGGGGACGAAGGCCGCGGGTCACGGACGGGCAGCCAGGTCACATCCCGAGCTTGGTGGCGTGGTTCCGCATCTGAACCCCGTGCACCAGGCTGGCACCCCCCCGGATCGCCGAGGCGACGTGCACCGCCTCGGTCATCTGGTCGAGGTCCGCGCCCTTCTCGAGGGCGTCCTTGGAGTAGGCATCGATACAGTAGGGGCACTGGACCGCGTGGGAGACGGCCAGGGCGATCAGCGACTTCTCCCGGGCCGAGAGGGCCCCGTCCTCGAAGACCGCGCCGTACCAGGCGAAGAACTTCTTCGCGAGCTCCGGGACGTTTTCGCCGATCTCGGGGAAGCGGGCGAGGTCTGCCGCCGCGTAGTAGGCGTCCTGGGCACCAGGCTTCGGGTCGTCGCTCATCGGAGGTCCATGGGAGAGA
>DAPKRP010000332.1:0-3155 GCA_031800515.1 Polyangiaceae bacterium LLY-WYZ-14_1
CCGTCTCCGCCGCCCTCACCCGATGCCGCTGCCTACCGCCGGCTCCGAGTCGTGGCGCGATGGCTCTCGGGTCCACTGATGCTCCTACCGGCCGCCCTCGTGGTCTCGGGGGTGGGCCCCGCCGACCACCGGGAGCTTTCGGCGCTCGCGGCGCTGCTCTCCGCCGGGGTCGCCTTCCACGCCTTCGCCTGGCCCGGTCCCCCCGGGGGCCGGGACGCTCGGGGAATCCCGCGGGCCCAGGGACCATCGGTCACCGCCGGCCTCGGCCTCCTGCTGACCGCGGGGCTCGCGCGCGCCGTCCTACCGCCGGAGGCGGGGCTCGCCGCCCTCGAGCTGCTGCTCCTGCTCCTGGTCACCATCGCCGAGGCCCGGACGGCCCTGCTGCTCCTCGTCGCGGGGATCGTCGTGGCCGCCCTCACCCATCCACCGGGAGGCTCCCCGGCGGTCGACGCGGGGCTCGTCGCCCTCTTCGGAGGGGTCGGCTGGGGAGTCGGTCGCATCGAGCTCCAGCGCGCCCGCGCCCGGGCCCGCCGCACCCTGGACCAGGATCGCCGCCAGGCCTGGGAGGACGCCCGGCTCTACCGCCTGGTCTCCGCGACCCAGGCGGGGGGAACGGCCGCCCCCTGGGGCGACGACCGCATGCTCCGCTCGAGCGTCGACGAGGCCCGGCACGCCCTGTTTCATGCCCTCGAGCTCCTGCAGCGCAGCCTCGACGTGGACGGCTGCGTCTTGTTCCTGCTGGACGACTCCGGTGACGTCCTCCGGGTCGCCGAGCGGGTGACGAGCGACCGGGCCTCCGAGGGCGCCGGGGATACGCTGGCCGGTGGCCCCCGCACCTTCCCCGCCGGCGCGGGGATCTTCGGCGCCATCGTGCGGGAGGAGCGGACGGTGCGCCTCGAGCGGATTCGCCCCGACTACCGGGGGTTCCCCTGGGTGATTGGCCCCTGCCCCATCCAGAGCTTCCTCGGGATTCCGGTGGTCGAGGACGGGGCGGTCCGGGGAGTGCTTTGCGCCGACCGAAGGGCCCCCGGGGGCCGGCCCTTCGGGGCCGAGGACGAGGCGCTGCTCCATCGAGGCGCGGCACAGCTGCTGCGGGTGGTCCACACGGAACGGGTGCTCCTGCAGCTCGAGCGGGCCCGAGCCGAGCAGGCGATTCTCCACCGGGCCTCGCAGGGACTCGGCGCCGCCCTCGACGCCCCGGGGGTCGTCGCCGCGGCTTTCGCGGCCGCCCAGGAGGTGGTGCCCCACGAGCTGCGGGTCCTGACCCGCTGGGACGGGACGACGCGCCGCCACGAGGTGACCCGCGCCGAGGGCGAGGGGGGCGAGCAGCTCGAGGGCCTTTCCTTCGGGGCAGGACCATCCCTGGTCTCGATGGTGGTGGCGAACCGTTTCCCCCTCCCTCATCGGGGCGACTTCGACGGGACGCAGCAGATCTTGTTCACCCGCAAGACGACCCCGCGGCACTTCCGGTCCTGCCTGGTGCTGCCCCTACAAGTCCGGGATGAGGTGGTCGGCACGATGGTGCTCGCGGCCCGGCGCCGGCGGGCCTTCGGCGAGGGCACCCGGGCCACCCTCGAGGCCTTGGCCAACCAGACGGCGATCGCCTTGGCCAACGCCGCCGCGGTGGGCCGCCTGGAGGAGCTCGCCACGACGGACGGGCTCACCGGCTGCCTCAACAAACGGGCCTTCCTCGAGGCCCTGGACGCGAAGCTCAAGGCCGCCTCCCGCTTCCGCCGGCCCCTGTCCCTGCTGGTCACGGACATCGACCACTTCAAGAAGGTCAACGATACCCACGGGCACGCGGTCGGCGATGTCGTGATCAAGGAACTCGGCGGGCTTCTTCGGTCCGCCAAGCGGGACACGGACGTGGTCGCTCGCTTCGGCGGCGAGGAGTTCTGCGTCCTCTGCGAGCAGACGGATGCCGACGGCGCCCGGCTGCTCGCAGAGCGCATCCGGGAGCAGCTGGCCGCCCGTGCCTTCCCGGTCCCCGAGGGCGTGCTCCGGGTGACCTGCTCCCTCGGGGTGGCGACCTTTCCCGCTCACGGGCAGGACCCGGCTTCCCTCTTCGAGGCGGCGGACCAGGCGCTCTACCGGGCCAAAGGCGCCGGCCGGAATCGCGTGGAGGTCGCCGAGGCCCTCGCGATCCCCGCCCGCGCGGGGTAGACCTGGAAGGGGACATGGGACCAGTCGACCGACCGTTCCGCCGTCTGACCCGGGAAGACCTGGCGCTGACCGGCGACCCGGAGCTTCTCAAGGGACTCCGCTTGTTGCTGGTCGACGACCGACCCCATCGGTCCCTGGCCCTGGCGGAGGACCTCGAGGATCTGGGCGTCGCGGTGGCGGTGACGGACGGGCACGGCGCGGGCCTCGCCGCCGCCCGGGAGCACGACCCGGACGCGGTGATCCTCGACGCCGAGGTCTTCGCGAACCCGGCCTCCCAGGTCCTCGAGCGCCTCCGCCGGGACCGCCGGCTGCGTTGGGCGCCTCTGGTGGTGGTGCCCTGGGGAGAGCTCGACGCGGTGGTCTCCCCCCTGGAGCTCCTCGCCGGCGCCCTCTTCGAGATCAGCGACTACGAGCGGGAGATCCGTCGCCGGGCCGCGGAAGACGACCGCTTCGAAGCGTCCCTCGAACGCACCGGGCCGGGACGGCTGCTCCGGCTGCTCGCCGACGTGGGCGCGCCCCGGCGGGTCGCGGTGGAAGCGCCCAGCCTGGCGGTGGAGATCGACGTGGCCCAGGGCCTCGTGGTGAGCGCCGCCGCCCGGGTTCCCGGGGAGCCGACGGTCGAGGGCCTCCAGGCCCTCCGGATGCTGCTCGACCTGACGATGGGGCGGGCCCTCGTCTCCCGCCTGCCCTCGGCGCTGGCGGCGAACGTGGCCCTGCCCCTGGACGAGGCTCTGGCCCGGGCCTCCGGGGCGACGCCGTTGGCCACCCCTCGGGCGCAGCCCTCGGGGCGGCACGACGGGGACCGGGCCCGGCCCGCGGCGCCCTTTCCGCTCCTCGGGGACCGGGGGGAGCCGAGCCGTAGCGGCGTCGTCCCCCTCCGCCCCGGCACCGGCCCGGCGGTCGGCGGGCCAACCGGGAGCGCGGCCGACCTCGCTCCCGGGTCGGCGGAGGTCTCCTCGGGTCCGACGACGGGCGGAGGCACCCTGCGCTTC
>DAPKRP010000333.1:0-9762 GCA_031800515.1 Polyangiaceae bacterium LLY-WYZ-14_1
GGGACCGGGGGGACATCCTCCGGATGAGCCAGGCGGAATCGACCTGCCGGGGAAGCCTCACCGCCCGCACCATCGTGGCCTCGGTTCAGGCCGTCGAAGACGTCACCGCCGCGCTGTCCACCGCCTGCGACGTCCTCCTGGAAGACGAGGATCCCCTGGCCTGGCGGGTCTGGTGCCGCTCCGACGCCCTCTTCCGCAGCGGTCACTATCTGCGGTCGTCGACGGAGCCCTTCGACTGCGGCGGCACCGAGGTTCCGAACGCCTTCGCCTGCATCGGGCGCATCCTCGCCCAGCGGATCCTGGCGCCGGGCTTCACGGACCGGGTCGAGCTCGTCACCGTCGGCCACGTCGACCGGGAGCCCGTCGCCCTGGGCGGCGCCTTCGCCCGGGACGGCTGCGTCGACCTCCAGGCGGAGTTCCGGATCCGCAACCGCTGGGCCGCCCTCGACCTCGAGGAGACGCCCGTCGACGAGCGCTTCCCGACCGACGAGGCCCGGGAGGACGCTCGCCAGGAATGGAACGATCGCCTCGCCTGGTGTCGCGCGGCGTACGCTGCTCAGGAGATCCTCGACGGGGTGGCCGGGGAGAGCAGCGGGAGCCGGGGGCAGGTGGACCTCGCCGTCTTGGGGATGGGCCCCCAGTGGCTCGAGGAGCGGGGTGTCTGCCCGAGCACCGGGGCCCCGACGGAACAGTGCGTCGATGCCCGGCGGGTCGACATCCTGCTGCGCTTCGTCCCGACCACCCGGGACGTGGTCAGCCGCTGCGAGCCGCCGCCGGCGGCGGCGGACGACGAGGCCGAGCGGGCGCTCTACTGCTTCGAAGACTGCCTCGGCGCCCAGAACGTCGGCCAGCTCGGCCAGACCGAGGTCGCCGCCGGCGGCACGCCGCCGCTCTTCGCCCCTGGGGGCGGCGGCCTCGGTCCGCGCTGGGTCGTCCATCGGGCGGCGGGGCCCACCAGCGACCCGCTGCACGTCGACACCGTGCGCGACATCCTCGGCATGGGAAGCCCGGATCCCCGCTGAGCCCGCTGGGACGCCTCGGTGAAACACTTCGAATCGAGCCCCTGCCAGGAGGCGGCGGTCGTCGCCGCCCCGGAGGTGGACGCCCCCTGCACCCGCCGGCAGGAGCCCTGGATCATCGCGGCGACGATCCTCGGCTCCAGCATGGCCTTCGTCGACGGCACCGTGGTGAACACGGCGCTCTCGGCGCTCCAACGGGACCTCGGCGCATCCATGGGGGACCTCCAGTGGGTCGTCGAGAGCTACGCGGTGATCCTCGCCGCCGGGGTGCTCGTCGGCGGGGCGCTCGGGGACCGGTTCGGGCGCCGCCGGGTCTTCGCCCTCGGCGTCGGGCTCTTCGGCCTGGCCTCCGCCGCCTGCGGGCTCGCCCCGGACGTGGTCACCCTGACCATCAGCCGCGGGCTTCAGGGCCTGGCCGGCGCCCTGCTCCTGCCCGGGAGCCTCGCGATCCTGGGGGCCAGCTTCAGCCGGGAACGCCGGGGGGCGGCCATCGGGCTCTGGTCGAGCTTCTCCGCGCTCTCCGCCGGGCTCGGTCTGGTGATCGGGGGATGGCTCATCGACGTCGCCTCCTGGCGGATGATCTTCTTCATCAACCTGCCCCTCGCCGTCGCCACGCTGCTCATCACCTTCGCCTTCGTCCCGGAGAGCCGAGACGACGAGGCGACGGGCCGGGTCGACGCCCTGGGCGCCGGGCTGGTCGCCTCGGGCCTCGGCCTGGTCACCTTCGGGTTCATCGAGGCGAACCACGCCCCCTTCGCCGACCTGCGGGTCGCGGGCCCCCTGGGCGCTGGGACCGCCCTTCTCGTCGCCTTCGTCGCCGTCGAGGCCCGGGTGCCCCAGCCGATGCTGCCGCTACGCCTCTTCGACAACCGGGTCTTCACCGGGGCCAACGTGCTGACCCTGTTCCTCTACGCCGCCCTCGCCGCGGTGATGTTCTTCCTGCCGCTCAACCTCATCCAGGCCCAGGGCTACACGGCGACCCAGGCCGGGGCGGCGAACCTGCCCCTCATCGCCACCCTGGCGCTCCTCGGTCGGCAGGCGGGGACCCTGGTCGACCGCTTCGGCCCCCGGCGCCCGCTCCTCGCCGGCACCTCCCTCGCGGCGGTCGGGATGGGGATGCTCGCCTTCGCCGGGCTCAAGAACTCTTACTGGACCAGCTTCTTCCCGGGGATCCTCGTCCTGGGTCTCGGGATGAGCCTCTCGGCGGCGCCGATCAGCACGACGGTGATGGGGGCGGTGGAAGGACGGCACGCCGGGCTCGCCAGCGGGGTCAACAACGCGACGAGCCGCGTCGCTGCGGTGCTGTCCATCGCCATCCTCGGGCCCATCACCGTCGCCGCCTTCGCCGCGAGCCTCGGGCCCCGCCTCGCCGCCCTCGACCTCGCCCCCGGGGTGGCCAGCGCGATGCTCGCGGCCCGGGCCGACCTCGCCGCCCTGCCGATCCCCGATGCCGTCGCCGGGGGGCTGCGGGAGACCGTCGACCGGCTGCTCAAGCTGGCCTTCGTCGACGCCTACCGGGTCGCGATGCTGACCTGCGCCGCCTCCGCCGGGGCGGCATTCGTCAGCGCCCTCTTGCTCATCCGAGAGCCCGCGGCGAAGGAGACGCACGGAGAGGAATGACCGTCGTTGGGAAAGGGTCGCCTGCGTCCCGTCGCCCCGCGTCGGTCCCCGGTCCGTCGGGCCGATGCCTTGACAGGCGACGAAGCTCCGTGTGAGCTGCCGCCCGCATTCCCATGAGTGACCACGCTTTCCCGACCTTCGTCTTCCCTCGACCGTCCGCGTCCCCGGCCCCCAGGGATGCGGCGTCCTTCTTCCATCGGCCGTTCCTTCCGCTGATCCTGCTGGCCTTGGCCGCCCCCCTCTTGGGCGCCTGCGCGGAGGAGGGGGCGTCGTCCGGCACGGGCGAGGGCTCCTCTGCCGACGAGGCCGCCGCCGAGCAGGCAGGAGGCGACCAGGGCGGCGAGACCCCCGCCACCGCGGACGAGGCGAAGCGCTTCGTCGAGCGCGTCGAGGAAGAACGGTCCGCCTTCAACGAGCGGGCCGCCCGCACCGCCTGGGTCCGGGCGAACTTCATCACCCACGACACGGACTGGCTGCTCCAGCAGATCCGGGCCGAGGGGACGAAGCTCTCCGTCCAGTGGGCGAACGAGGCGAAGCGCTTCAACGACGTCGAGGTCGGCGAGGACGTTCGCCGGAAGCTCGAGATCATCAAGCAGGACCTGACGCTGCCCGCCCCGGACCGGGAGGGGGCGGCGGAAGAGCTCGCCGAGATCACGACCCGGCTCAGCTCCATCTATTCGACCGGCAAGATCACCTACGAGGGCGAAGAGGTCGCCCTGGACGAGCTCGAGGTCCTGATGCGGGAGGTCGAGGACCCGGCGAAGCTCCAGGAGATCTGGACCAAATGGCGGGAGGTCGCGGTGCCCATGCGGGACGACTATCTCCGCATGGTCGAGATCGCCAACGAGGGCGCCCGGGACCTGGGCTACGACAACGTCCGGGAGCTCTGGCTGTCGAAGTACGACATGGCCGCGGACGAGATGGCCACGGAGGTCGACCGGCTCTGGGAGCAGGTGAAGCCCCTCTACGATGCCCTCCACTGCCACGTCCGGGCACGGCTCACCGAGAAGTACGGCGCCGAGGTCGTGCCCGCGGATCAGCCGATCCGGGCGGACCTCCTCGGGAACATGTGGGCGCAGACCTGGGGCAACATCGCGAAGAGCGTCGCCCCGAAGGGCGCCGAAGTCCCCTACGACCTGACCGAGGTGCTCGCCGAAGAAGGCTACACGCCGAAGAAGATGGTCGAGGTCGGGGAGGCCTTCTTCACCTCGTTGGGCATCGCCCCCCTGCCGGAGACCTTCTGGGAGCGGTCCCTCATCACCAAGCCGGAAGACCGGGAGGTCGTCTGCCACGCATCCGCCTGGGACCTCGACGACCAGGACGACATCCGGATCAAGATGTGCACGAAGGTGAACGCGGACGACTTCCAGACCGTTCACCACGAGCTCGGGCACAACATCTATCAACGCGCCTACAAAGAGCAGCCGCCCCTCTACCGGGAAGGGGCCCACGACGGCTTCCACGAGGCGATCGGCGATTTCGTCGCCCTGTCCATCACGCCGGAATACCTGGTGCGCATCGGCCTCATCGATCCGGTCCAGCTCCCGCCGCCGGAAGCGGACCTGGGGCTCCTGATGGAGCGGGCGCTCGACAAGATCGCGTTTCTGCCCTTCGGGCTACTGATGGACAAGTGGCGTTGGGAGGTCTTCGCCGGCGACGTCGAAGCCGGGAAGGTGAATGCCCGATGGTGGGAGCTCCGGCGCCAGTACCAGGGGGTGCGCCCGCCCGTCGCACGGCCCGAGGATGCCTTCGACCCCGGCGCCAAGTACCACATCCCGAACAACGTCCCTTATCTGCGCTACTTCCTCTCCTTCATCATGCAGTTTCAGTTCCACCAGGCCGCCTGTGAGATGGCCGGCTGGGAGGGGCCCCTCCATCGCTGTTCGATCTATGGCTCGGAAGAAGTGGGGAAGAAGTTCGAAGAGATGATGGCCCTGGGGGCGAGCCAGCCCTGGCCGGACACCCTGGAGACCTTCACCGGCTCCCGCCAGATGGACGGCTCCGCCATCCTCGCCTACTTCGCCCCCCTCAAGACCTGGCTCGACGAGCAAAACGCCGACCGCACCTGCGGCTGGTAGGGCGCGGGCGCCGGGAACCGGCGCCATCCACCCTCGCATGGGCCGAGGTCTGCGAGGTGCGATCCCCGTCCACAATGGGAACGACCGGGTTGACGGCGCCCGGCCCGGCGAAGCGGCGGGCGGGCCCGAGTGCTGCTCGTGGCCGAGCCCCGACGGGGCTCCTAGCCGGCCAGCCAGTCGAGGGGGCCGCGGCCGGCGTTGCCGAAGGTGTCGATGTCGTCGAGGCCCATGTGGCGGCAGATGCTGACCATGAGCTGGTGGAGGACCAGGGCTTTGCTCTCCCGGTCGCCGTGGCCGGCGTGGAAGTGACGGCCGGTCTCGATGGCTCCCTCGGAGCTCCCGAAGAGCATGACGGGGACGTTGCCGTTGTGGTGGGGCCCGCCCTGGCCGAACTCGCTTGTCCAGAGCACCAGGGTCGTGTCGAGGAGGGGCCGGCCGTCTGCGTCGTTGGTGTTCTTGAGCTTCTCGACGATGGCGACGACCTTCTCCGAGAACCAGTGGTAGAAGATCCGTAGCGCCTCCGTCGTGTTCGGGTCGTCCCGGCGCTGATGGGTCCAGGCGTGCATCTGCGGGCCGGAATCCCCGGAATCGACCCGCCCGGAGACGGGCACGCCGTAGCGTTCCGGGATCGAAAAGCGCGCGGCCCCGTTGCCGAAGCCGAAGCCGATCACCCGGGTGAGGTCGCAGGCGAAGGCCAGGCCCATCATCTCGGTGAAGGCCCGACAGGCCTCGTCCCGGGCTTCTCGCCCGGTCCAGTCGAAGTCGGCGGGTAGGGTGGTGTCCGGGGCATCCGGCGCCTCGCAGCTCGCCATGCTGGTGGTGAGGGCCGCGCTCACGCTGGTTTCCAGGGCTTCGATGTTGGCGCAATGCTGCTCGAGGATGGCCCGACCCTCGCCGCCGAGCCGGCCTCGCAGCCGCGCGCAGTCCCGGGCGACCTGGTCGAGGACGAAGTGCTGCCGACGGAGCGCCCGGTCGACGGTCCCTCCAGCCTCGCCGCCGAGGGCGGGGGCCAGGTCCGCGAGCGCCGTCCAGGGATTGGCGATGGGGGCGATGGGCTGCCCCGGACCCTCGAAGAAGGGCGGCCGGGCCCGGTCGTAGAGTCCCCACAGGAGCGACCGCTTCGGCGTCACCACCCCCCGGGCGCGCAGCTCCTGGGCGATGAACTGGTCCAGGGATGGGCCGGTGCCGGTGCGGGTGCCCTCGGTGGTACGGGCGGTCAGCGCCCCGATGGTGCCCGACTGGCGCCACCAGGCGGATGTCCCCTTCGGCCGGGTCGACGAGTATGCCCCTCCCGAAAAAGAGACCCCGGACGGTCGGCAAGACGGCCCACCGACCGGTGTCGGCCCCGGCGCCCGGAAGAAGCGGCCGGGCTCGTCGTACCAAGAGGCCATGATCGGATCGGTACGATGGGTTCCCCAGGCCGGTGTGCTTCTGGTCGCCGGCCTTCTTCTAACCGCCTGCGGCGCCGACGGCCCGGCGACCGAACGAGGGCCCCGCCAGCCGGGGACCGCGGGCCTGGTGCAGGACTTCCTCGAGCAGGAGGTCCTCGACCAGGCGGAAGGCTACACGGACGCGGGCGAGCGTCTCCTGACCGCGGCCCTCACCGGCTCGGCGGACGGGGTCACCCTGAACGACCTCGGCGGCTCCCAGACCGGCGTCGTCCAGGCCGACCTCGATGGGGACGGCACCCGGGAGACGCCCCTTGCGGTGACGGTGCGCCGCACCTCCGATGCCCCCATGGGCCCCGTCGACCTGGGGGTCACCATCGGCGGCCCGGGGGAGGACCTCCTGTCCCTGAACGCGCGGGTGACCATGGGGGAGGGCGGCGTCCTCCAGGTGGACAACGCCTTCGGCAGCGTCGAGTCCCGCCGGGTCAACATCTTCGCCGATGGAGGCAGCGGCACCGTCCCGATGATCCCCCAGACCGGCACCGTCCTCGGCACGATGCCCTTCGACGCCTTCGACCCGGACTACGAAGACATCATCGCCGGCCTCTTCACCATCGAATCCGCCATCGACGGCCTGGGCCGCTACCGCATCCGGATCACCGTCGAAGACGACCCCGACACCCCCGAAGACGAATCCCTCGACTTCTACGTCGACTGACCCGCCGGAGGACGGCGCAGGGAAAAACGTAATACTTCGGCGGGCCGCGACCGACGGCTCGTCATCACCCCTGCCCGGTCCGACCCCGTCCATTATCGACAGCTTCACGGTCGCCGCGTCGGGCCGTATGGGCCTAGCGATGTTGGCCCTGACCCGTTCGACACCAGCGCTCGGCCACCGTGGTTTTCGCACCACGGTCGCGAGCTTGTCCGCGGCGTGCGTCGTGCTTGTTAGCTGCGCTGGACCCAAAGTCTACCAGCGACAGACGGTGCTCCGCCGACCACCGACGCCTGCGCACCTAGTCGTTCAGGCGGTTACGCTGCCTACTCGCGAGGCCCAACTGAAAGATTCCCTTGTCCGACAACTGCAAGCGTCGGGGGTCGCTGCTTCAGTCACCGCCGCGGATAGCATCGGCGGCTACGGAGTGCCCTCCCCTGGGCATCACGTCACGTATAACGTCATCGACTGGGATACTCGTACAGATGACGTGCCACCTGGGGCCATCGCCGTCGCCGTGACGGCGGTCGTGTTTCTGATTTCGTTGCCCTTCATCGGGCTCGTCCGGCGGAAGACGGAGCATCGAGTCACGTTCGAAGTCGACGTCCGAAGCGTCGATCAGGCCCCCATCTCTTCTTTCCCGGGACCAGCCGGGCAAGTGCCGCGGTACGAGGTCAAATCCATTACGCCACATTTTCGCGGTCGCTATACGTTCCGAATGACCAGCGGTGTGAATTTGGTTCGGGATGAAATCGGAAACGATCGAGACCGTATAGACCACGACATTGACGTGATTAGTCAAGCTGCGACCAGAATGGTCAACGCATCGTTAGCCGATCTCGATGGAGCGATTCGACGCTACCGGGGCCCGCCACCGATGCCACCATCGCCGACAGGAGACGAGCTCGGAGGGTATCCTTCCGGCGTGCCCGAACCTCCGCAGAGCCGGTTTCGGTTAGAAGGCTCCGGGGAGATTCGATGACGAGCGGGCCTTCTAACTGGACGAACATTGGCTCCAGTCCACAGGACGGCTTCGTCGTCGTCTGTTGACGGGTCATCGTTCCCGGCTTGAGTCCGGCGGCGGCCTGACGCCGAGGGGGACGCCGCGCCCCGGAGCGCGCGGGAAACGGCGCGCGCCGGCTCGAGAAGGCGTGATCTTGCCGGGCTAGAGCGGGGGACGAAGGTAAGCCGCAGGAGTCGATTGGTGCGTGAATGTCACGCAAATCGGTCGATTTCGCTGGTCCTCACTCGGATTCTATGGTGCCATCCAACGTTGCGATCCGACACGGCGGCCATGGTGGCCCGGTCGGAGAAGTCCGCGTCGAATGTATCCCTCTCGACCAAACGGTGGCACCTTGATGGCGGGGACGACGATGGCGACGGGGGGACCGACGACCCGCCTGGGCCTGACGACGGTGGGCCGGTGGATGCCGGGGGTCAGCGGGACGCAGGGCCGGACTCGGGCATCCGTGGGACGACCTGCGGCTATGCGGAAGTGCTCGGTCGCTATGCCTGCGGGGGGATGGACCCGGACCCGCTGGAGGCCCGGTGCGAGGGCGACCGGTGCTGCATCGGCGAACCGTTCGCTGCGGCCTGCGGGGCCCCGGAAAACGAGACGTGCTGCGATAGCGCCTTCCAGGAGGTCACCGAGAACTGCCTGGAGGACGGGCGGCCGTTGAGCCAGATCGCTTCCTGCGACCCCTTCGCCGAGTAGCGACAGCGCGGCCCCGGCACCCCGGCCCGAGCCGGTAGGAGCCAGCGCCCCGGGTCGTGCATACTCGCGTCATGGCCGATCGGACGGAACGGGGACGCGGATGACGGGGGCCGGGCCGAAGGAGGCGCCGGCGGCGGGCTTTCCGGAGCTCGAAGACGTGCTGGCCCAGGCGCGGAGCTGGTCGGACGCCGGGAAGGGCGTCGCCCTGGCCACGGTGGTGGAGACCTGGGGCTCGTCCCCCCGTCCCCCCGGAAGCCAGCTGGTCGTCGAAGAAGACGGGGGCTTTCTGGGGTCGGTGAGCGGCGGCTGCGTGGAAGGCGCGGTGGTGGGGCAGGCCCTCGAGGCCATCGCCGACGGGCAGCCTCGGACCCTGGAGTTCGGGGTCTCGAACGATCAGGCCTGGGAGGTCGGCCTGGCCTGCGGCGGGACGGTCCGGGTCTACGTGGAAAGGATCGAGCCATGAAGCGCCAGACCCTGGACGCGCTCCTCGCCGCCCGGGCGGGGAAGGTGCCGGTGGTGCTGGCCACCCGCTTGGCCACCGGCGACCAGTGGATCCTGCAGCCCCTCGAGCCGCGCCCCCTCGACGTGCCCGAGGCGCTCTTCGACGCCGCCCGTCGGGCCCTGGCCCAGGACCGGTCCACCTCCTGGACCCCGGAGCCGGACGCGACCGCGAAGGAGCAGGCGGCGAACCGGATCGCCCTGCCCGAGGGCCCCTGGTTTCTCCAGGTCCACGCGCCGCCCCGGCGGATGGTGCTGGTCGGCGCGGTCCACACCGCCCAGCCCCTGGCCCGGATGGCGGCCGTCGCCGGCTACGAGGTGATCGTGGTCGACCCCCGGGAGGCCTTCGCCAACGAGCTCCGCTTCCCCGGCATCGCCCGGTCGACGGACTGGCCCGACGAGGCGCTCACGGCGCTCGCTCCGGACGCCCGCACGGCGGTCATCACCCTGACCCACGACCCCAAGCTCGACGACCCGGCGCTCGTCGCCGCCCTCGGAACCCCCGCCTTCTACCTGGGCTGCCTCGGCAGCCGCCGGACCCACGCGGCCCGCCTCGACCGGCTGCGGAGCGAGCACGGCTTCGGCGACGAGGCCCTGGCCCGGCTCCACGGCCCCGTCGGCCTGCCCATCGGTGCCCGCTCCCCGGCGGAGGTCGCCGTCAGCATCCTGGCGGAGGTCACCGCGGTGCTGCACGGGATCTCCTCCTCCAAGGCCGCGCCGGCGCCGCCGC
>DAPKRP010000334.1:0-2710 GCA_031800515.1 Polyangiaceae bacterium LLY-WYZ-14_1
GCGGTCCAGGTGCTCGCCACGACGGAGCTCGAAGAGATCCTCGATGCCCACGAAGCGGTCCGCCCGGACGTGTTCGTGGTCGATTCGATCCAAACCGTCCGGACCGCGGAGCTCGAATCCGCGCCCGGCAGCGTCGGCCAGGTGCGGGAAGTGGCGAATCGACTCGTGGACGTCGCGAAGGCACGGGCCTCGGCGCTCCTACTCATCGGCCACGTCACCAAGGAAGGCGCCTTCGCTGGGCCCAAGGTGCTCGAACACCTGGTCGACACGGTGCTTTCCTTCGAGGGGGACCGGACCCTCGCCCACCGGACCGTCCGGGCGGTGAAGAATCGCTTCGGCGCGGCCCAGGAGGTCGGCGTCTTCGAGATGGCGCGGGAAGGTCTGGTCGAAGTCCCGGACCCCAGTGCCCTGTTTCTCGCGGAGCGGGCGGCCCAGGCCCCGGGGTCGGTCATCGTCCCCGTCGCCGAGGGAAACCGGCCCCTCCTGGTGGAGGTCCAGGCGCTGGTGGCCCCGGCGGCCTACGGAAACGCCCGGCGGGTCGCCGCCGGGGTGGAAGGCAACCGCCTCGCCATCCTCCTCGCCGTCCTGGACCGGCGAGCGGGGGTGCACGTCCTCGACCGGGACGTCTTCGCCAGCGTGGTCGGCGGGCTCCGGGTCGAAGAACGGGCGGCGGACCTCGGCTTGGCGATGGCGGTGGTGTCGAGCCTGCGGGACCGGCCCGCGCCGGCGGAGCTCGCCATCTTCGGAGAGGTCGGTCTGACCGGCGAGGTGCGGGCGGTGCCCCGGGCGCCCGCCCGGCTCGCGGAAGCGCGGAAGATGGGCTTCCAGCAGGTGGCGCTTCCCGCCGCGAACCTGCGGCGGCTGACCGCGGACGACCGAACGGGGCTCCGGCTCATCGGCGTCGACCGCCTCGCCGATGCCCTCGACCTGCTCGAAGGATGAGAAACAACTTCAGGAGGGGTGGCGGCCCAACAGCACCGGAACCGTGTGGACGCCGCTCCGGGCCCGTGCCCGGGCGCACTCGGCGGGGGTCAGCCGCTTCGGCCCTTCCACCGTGCCCAAGCTGGCGTCCGCGTCCATCAGCAGCCACGGACGGTCCGGGCCGACGTTGTCCGGGTGAAGCGGGTGGTCGAGGAGCACGTGGCCGAGCTCGTGGGCCTGGGTCCAGGCCTGCCGCTGTTGCAGGATGCCGGACCGCTCGAGCACCAGGGCGTTGATGATCGCCCCCCCGTCTCCCTCGATGAAGGCGCCGCCGAGCCGGTAGCCGCCCTCGAAGCGATTGATGATCACGATGTCCACCGTCGTCGGGTCGTCGTCCATCACCGCTTTGAGCAGGGCGCGCTCCTCCAGCGTGCCGCTCGACGCGTTCATGTTGTCGAACTCGTCGAGCCCGTCCCGGAGGTCGACGGCGGCGATCTCGACGGTCTGCCGGCGGTCGGAGGACAGGGGCGCATCCCCGTCGGCGGTGATCCGAGCGAGCTCCCCGTCCCGGCGGCGGACGAGCACGTCGGCGCTGCCCCCCGCCCCCCGGGTGGTTCGGGCGTTGGCGGTGGCCACCGGCCGGTATCCCATGCCTTCGAGGGCGGCGGCGACGTCGAGGGCGGTGTCGATGGGCGCCGCCCCCGCCCGGGTCGGGACGGACGGCATCCGGCGACCATCGACCCGCAAGCGGACCGCGCCGCCGCCGGCGGCCGGCAGCCCATCGTCGTCCCCGATGGCCAGGAGGCTCGGCGGGGGGGGATCGACCACGGCGACGTCCGCCTCCCCCGGGTCGCCGAAATCCACCAGGCACTGCAGCCAGATCTGGTTCGCGATGTCGACCTGTTCCCGGGCCAGGTCGACCGCCGCGGCGTCGTCGCGCCCGATGGCCGGCGGTCCCCCGGCCACGTAGCGGAGAACCCGCACGCGCAGCTTCCCCCGACGGGCGGTGAGGGGGCCGTCTTCCGAGCCCGGGCGGCCCACGCTGACCTCCTGGACCAGCCGTTCTCCCTCGGCTCCGACGTAGGACAGGACCACCCGGTCTCGCAGCCCGACCAGCAGCACCCGATCGCCGACCCCGGGAGCCTGGGCGTCCGTCGGGTCGCCGACCAGCCGGAGCCAGGGACTCCGGGCCCAGCGCGGGGCCCCTGGACCGGCCGGGGCGGCGACGAGGGGCAGTCGGGCCCGCCGGTCCCGGGGTCGATGGGTGCGCCGGACGATGCTCTCGACGGCGACCTCCGACGGTGCCGTCGTCCCGCGGTGGCGCGGGTCGGCGACCTCGACCTGCAGGTTGTCCGGGTCCCGACTACCGGCCCCCCACACCAGCGGCCCCCGGGGGAGGGTCGGGTCGTTGGTCACGGCGTGGGAGAGGGTGACGGCGTCCCGGTGCGGCGCGACCACCCCTTGTCCAGCCCGCCGCAGGCGAAGGCCGACGACGGTCACCGGAACCCGAACGGTCCCTCGTTGGTCGGCGATGGTGACGGACCGATCCCCCGGCTCCTGGGACGGTCCGTCCACCCCCTGGAGGGCGATGCGCTGGGGTCGGCCCCCCGGGAGGGTGATGGACCGGCCGACGGCGCGTCCCCCCTGCACCAGGCGGAGCCCCGGGGTGGCCGTCACCGTCGTCGGCCCCTGACCCGTCACCCGCAGGGTGACCAGGTCCCGGGGCGGGATCTCGGCGGGCTGCCGCCCATCGGGTACGCCGTTTTCGTCCTGGTCGTCGGCGTCCAGC
>DAPKRP010000335.1:0-5288 GCA_031800515.1 Polyangiaceae bacterium LLY-WYZ-14_1
GAAGGTGTCCGCCCCGAGCCAGGCCTCGACCATGCGGAGCACCCCGCCCCCCTTCGAGTAGGTGATCGGGTCGAAGGCGTTTCGGATGTCGTGGTTCGTCTCGATGGGCTGACGGATCTGGCGGGCGCTCTCGAGGCTATCCCGCGCCATCGCCCCATGGACCCGGTCGAGGAGCTGGAGCTCGGCCCGGTACTCGGGGGCCACGGCGTCGACCACCCGGTGGCCCATCCAGGTGGCGAAGGCCTCGTTCAGCCAGATGTCGTCCCACCAGGGCATCGTCACGAGGTTCCCAAACCACATGTGGGCGAGCTCGTGGGCCATCACGTAGGTGTAGCCTCGGAGCTCGGAGACCGCGGGGTCGTCCCCGAGCAGCAGCAAGGTCTCCCGGAAGGTGACCAGGCCGACGTTCTCCATCGCGCCGGAGGCGAAGTCGGGCACGGCGACGATGTCGAGCTTCGCGTAGGGGTAGGGGCTGCCGAAGTAGTCCTCCAGCTCGGCGAGGAGGGGGCCGGTGCCCTCGAGGGCCCGGGCGAGCTGGCCTCCCTTACCCCGGGCGGCGACACCTCGAAGCGGCACGGGGCGGTCCCGGACCGCATTCGGTGGGATCGGCTCGGCCTCGACGACTTCGAGGGGACCGACCGCCATGGCGACGAGGTAGGTGGGGATCGGCTCGGTGCGCGCGAAGCGAATCCGCCGGAGCCCGTCACCGGCGGGCTCCCGACCGACCTCCGGCGTGTTGCTCAGGGCGACGTCGTCTTCCCGGACGACCAGCGTCGTCTCGAAGGGCGTCTTGAACCGGGGCTCGTCGAAGCTCGGAAAGGCGTAGCGGGCCGAGGTCGCCTCGAACTGGGTGAAGGCATAGTGGTCGCCGCCTTCGTCGACCCGGTAGAGACCCTTGAGCTGGCGGTCGAAGGGCGCCTCGTAGGCGATGGTGAGGGTGTAGGCGCCGGCCGGGGCGGGCGCCGGCAGGTCGATGGCGGCGACGCCCTCGACCGGGGTGCTGGACCAGGTCGCGGAAACGGAGGCCTCATCCGCCGACCCCTCCCCGGCCGCTCCGTCGGAGGCGGCTGGCGTGCGCGGGGACCAGCGGACGTCCTCGACGTCCAGGCGGGCGCCGTGGAGGAAAAAGCGCTTCGTCGGGGCGTCGAGGGTCAGGTCGATCGCCGCCGTTCCCCGGAACCGCTCCCGGCTCGGGATCACCTCGAGCTCCAGGCGGTAGGCGGTCGGGGTCACCCCCGCCGGGAGGGGACCGGCGGGAGCGTCCGCCAGGGCGGGGACGACCACGCCCCCAGGGTCGTCCGTGGCTGCGGTCGTGGCTCCGGGGCGCGGCGCGCCTGCGCCGCCGCAGGCGGCCGCAAGCAACGCGAAGAGCGGGACGTGGACCGTGGAGTGGACACGATGCGTCATGGGTCTCCCCTTACACGAACGGGCGCCTCGCCGCCGCCGCTCGGAGCAGTCACTGTTTCCGTAGCCTAGTCCGACCATTCGGTTTCACCAAAGCGGGGCGGATGATTTCGAAAAAAGGGTCTTGTTCTTTCGGCGCGCGCTCGTCTAGAAGTCCGGGGAGCAAGGCACGCCAGCGTGTGCCGGGAGGCCTGGGATGTCTGACGAAGACCTGAGCCGCGAGCGCTACTGGCTCACCAACGTGAGGTATCTGTTTAGCCTGCTCGCCGTCTGGTTCCTGGTTTCCTACGTCTTCGGCATCCTGCTCGTGGACGTCCTCAATCAGGTCCGTCTGCCGGGGTCGGGGTTCCCCCTGGGTTTTTGGTTCGCCCAGCAGGGATCCATCTATGTCTTCCTAGCGCTGATCTGGATCTATGTGCGCCTCATGAACGACCTGGATCGAAAGTTCGGCGTGCGAGAGGACTGAGGCGGCGGCGAACGGTGGGTGGAGGGCGACGGCATGGACGTGCAGGCATGGACCTTCTTGCTGGTGGCGGCGACCTTCGCGGTCTACATCGGGGTGGCCATTTGGTCCCGCGCTGGCAGCACCAAGGATTTCTACGTGGCGGGGACGGGGGTGCCCCCCCTGGCCAATGGGATGGCGACGGCGGCGGACTGGATGTCCGCCGCCTCCTTCATCTCGATGGCGGGGATCATCTCCTTCATCGGATACGACGGCTCGGTCTACCTGATGGGATGGACCGGCGGCTACGTCCTGCTGGCGCTGCTCTTGGCCCCGTACCTGCGGAAGTTCGGGAAGTTCACCGTCCCCGACTTCGTCGGTGACCGCTACTATTCGAGCTCGGCACGGATCGTCGCCGTCGTCTGCGCGATCTTCGTGTCCTTCACCTACGTCGCCGGTCAGATGCGGGGCGTGGGGGTCGTCTTCAGCCGATTCCTCGAGATCGACATCAATCTCGGGGTGTTGGTGGGCAGCGTCATCGTCCTGTTCTATGCGGTGCTGGGCGGGATGAAGGGCATTACCTACACGCAGGTCGCTCAGTATTGCGTCCTGATCGTGGCCTACCTGATCCCTGCGATCTTCATCTCCATTCTGCTCACCAACAACCCGATTCCGCAGCTCGGCTTCGGCGGGCAGCTCGCGGGGGATGTCGGCAACCGGATCGCCGGTGGCAACTCGGTCTACTTGCTGGAAAAGCTCAACCAGCTGAACACGGACCTCGGCTTCGCCGCCTACACGGACGGATCGAAGCCGATGATCGACGTTCTGTTCATCACGATGGCGCTCATGGTGGGGACGGCGGGTCTCCCCCACGTGATCATTCGCTTCTATACGGTTCCAAAAGTTCGGGATGCGCGCACCAGCGCCGGCTACGCCCTGCTCTTCATCGCCATCCTCTACACGACGGCGCCGGCGGTGGCGGCCTTCGCTCGGACGAACTTCATCGACACCGTCGACGGCGCCCACTACGACGCGTCGTCGGCGCCGACGAACGCCCGGGTGGTGCCGGAATGGTTCAAGAACTGGGAAAAGACCGGCCTTATCGCCTGGGTGGACAAGAACGGCGACGGCCGCATTCAGTACCGCGCCGGCGCACCCTTCCAAGGCAAGCCGGAATACGGCGATGGCGTCGGTAGCTCGGGTCAGCGGGTG
This sequence comes from Polyangiaceae bacterium LLY-WYZ-14_1, assembly GCA_031800515.1. Taxonomy (GTDB): domain Bacteria; phylum Myxococcota_A; class Polyangia; order Polyangiales; family DAPKRP01; genus DAPKRP01. The sequence goes on from DAPKRP010000335.1 coordinate 3,059, forward strand.
GTGACCAACGCCGCCACGGACAACGGGAACGAAGTCTACGTCGACCGGGACATCATGGTGCTGGCCAATCCGGAGATCGCACGACTTCCCGCGTGGGTGATCGCCCTGGTGGCGGCGGGCGGTCTCGCCGCCGCCCTGAGCACCGCGGCCGGGCTTCTCCTGGTGGTCTCGACGTCCATCGCCCACGACCTCATGAAGCGTACCCTGACCCCCAACATCTCGGAAGGAACGGAGCTCTGGGCCGCCCGGGGTTCCGCGGCGGTCGCCGTCTGCATCGCCGCCTATTTCGGCATCAATCCCCCCGGGTTCGTCGCCCAGGTCGTCGCCTTCGCCTTCGGGCTCGCCGCGGCGAGCTTTTTCCCGGCGATCATTCTCGGCATCTTCGTCAAACGGGCGAATCGGGAGGGCGTGATGACCGGGATGATCACCGGGATCGTCTTCACCGCTGCCTACATCGTCTATTTCAAGTTCCTGGGGGGCACACCGGACCAGTACCTGCTCGGCATCTCGCCCGAAGGGATCGGGACGCTGGGGATGATCTTGAACTTCGTGGTCGCGTTCATCGTTTCCCAGGCGACCCCGGCACCTCCCCAGGAGATCCAGGACCTGGTGGAGGACATCCGGGTCCCCAAAGGTGCGGGGTCGGCCGCCAGCGGCCATTGATCGCCACCCCCGCGCATTCGGACCGACGAAGGAAAGACCATGGGACGACGGGAAGCTGGGACCCCTGGCCGGAGGCTCGAGCCGGGTTTGCGCCGGTCCTCGCCCGGCCGGGATGAAGAGGCTCGCCGGCCGCGGGGCGGCGTCCCCGTCGTCGGCCTCCTATTCGGCCTGATCCTGGTCGCCACCGGGGCTTCCGGCGCGCTGCCCGGCTCGGCTCAGGCTCAGGGGGCCCCAGAGCTCTACGGTCGCGGGCTGAAGGTCGATCTGAACGATGACGGGTCGATGTATATCCGCTTCATCACCTGGCATCAGATCTGGATTCGGGCGATCCAAAACAACCCTGGCACCGTCATCGATGGCAGCGACGACGCCTGGACCGGCGACGTGATGCTTCGCCGGTCTCGGTTCTTATTCTACGCCCAGCTGACGGATTGGGTGCTCATTCTGACCCACTTCGGGATCAATAATCAGACATTCACCAACGGGGGCGTGCTGGGAGACGGGTTCCGACCCCAGCTCTACTTTCATGACGTCTGGGTCGAATTCAAGACATTCGAAGACGTCCTCTACCTTGGTGGTGGCCTGATCTATTGGAACGGCATCTCCCGGATGACCAGCGCCAGCACCCTCAACTTCATGGGGTTGGACGCGCCGATATTGAACTGGCCGACCATCGAACGGACGGATCAGTTCGCCCGTCAGCTCGGGGTCTACGCCAAGGGCGAGGTCGACCGGCTTCATTACCGGATATCTCTGACCCGACCGTTCATTCGAGATATCGGGGCCTTCGTCTCACCGAGCGCGGGCGTCGACCCCACCACCGGCGAAGGTGGCGGGGGCCCCACCGAAGCGGCGGCCTTCAACGCCGAGGCGAACAGCTTCGCCCTCCGCGGCTATTTCACCTATCAGTTCCTCGAACGGGAAGGGCACAAGCTGCCCTACTTCGTGGGATCCTACCTGGGCACGAAGCGGGTCCTCAATCTGGGCGCCGGCTTCCACTGGCAGCCAAACGCCGTGGTGAGCTGCAGCGAACAGCGGGATCCGGGGACCGATCCCCCCTGCGACCCGGGGGACCGGCAGGTGGACGACCTGGTGCTCGTGGGGGCCGACGTCTTCGTCGATCTTCCCTTCGGGGAGTCGGCGCTGACCGGGTATCTGGCCTACTACTACTATGATTTCGGGCCGGATTTCGAACGCACCTTCGGCATCGGTAATCTGGCGACGAACGGGGCGCGGTTCGGCAACGCCTACCCGAACATCGGCACGGGTGATCACGTCTACGCCCAGCTCGGCTACATGCTGCCCTTCAGGCCTTGGAATCAGCACAAGATCGTCCCCTACACGACCTTCCAGGCCAGCATGCTGGAAGCATTGGACGATCCGTCTCTGATCGTGGAGCTGGGGGTGAAGTATTACCTGATCGGTCACCACGCGAGCGTCACGTTCAACTGGCGAAACCGGCCCGTCTTCCTGGCCCAGGACCCGGCCACGGAGTCCTTCGTCGCGTCGCCGGAGGTCCAGGACCGGGCGAACGAGCTCATCGTCCAGTTGATGATCTACTTGTGAG
>DAPKRP010000336.1:0-8712 GCA_031800515.1 Polyangiaceae bacterium LLY-WYZ-14_1
GCCGGAGAGCACCGAGGCGGCCACCAGCTCCCCCTCCTGGATGGCCCGGCTCACGGGCTCGGGCAGGGGGCCCGAGTTGCCGATGCAGGTGGTGCAGCCGTAGCCGACCAGCCAGAAGCCGAGCTTCTCGAGGTCGTCGTCGAGCTTCGCCCGTTCCAGGTACTCGGTCACCACCTGGGAGCCCGGGGCGAGGCTGGTCTTGACCCAGGGCTGGACCGTGAGGCCCCGGGCGGCGGCGTTTCGAGCGAGCAGGCCGGCGCCGATCATGACCGAGGGGTTCGAGGTGTTGGTGCAGCTGGTGATCGCCGCGATGACCACGCTGCCGTGGGTCAGGGTGCCGGTCTGGCCGTCCCGGGTGACCTCCGCCGTCTTGTTCCGGTCCGCCTCCTCGGGAACCAGCGCCTCCCGGGTCCGGGCCCAGCCCGCCTTGGCGTCGGTCAATGGGATCCGGTCCTGGGGTCGCTTCGGACCGGCGATGCTCGGGACCACGTCGCCGAGCTCGAGCTCCAGGGTGTCCGTGAACCGGGGGTCCGGGGTCTCGGCGGTCCGGAAGAGCCCCTGTTCCGTGAGGACGCGTTCCACGAGCTGGATCTGCGCTTCGTCGCGCCCGGTGAAGCGCAGGTAGGCGAGGGTCTCGGCGTCGACGGGGAAGAAGCCCATGGTCGCCCCGTACTCCGGCGCCATGTTGGCGATGGTCGCCCGGTCCGGGAGGGACATCGCGTCGAGCCCGTCGCCGAAGAACTCGACGAACTTCCCGACCACCCCGCGCTCCCGAAGCATCTGGGTCACCGTGAGCACCAGATCCGTCGCCGTCGCGCCTTCCCGGAGCCGGCCGGTGAGGCGGAAGCCCACCACCTGGGGCACGAGCATCGCGATGGGCTGCCCGAGCATCGCCGCTTCCGCCTCGATACCCCCGACACCCCAGCCCAGAACGCCGAGGCCGTTGATCATCGTGGTGTGGGAATCCGTGCCCACCAGGCTGTCCGGGTAGGCCAGGGTCGCCCCGTTCTCGTCCCGGGTGAACACGACCTTCGCCAGGTATTCGAGGTTGACCTGGTGCACGATGCCGGTTCCCGGCGGAACCACCCGCATGTTGGAAAAGGCCTGCTGGCCCCACTTCAGGAACTTGTAGCGCTCGCCATTGCGCTCGAACTCCCGGGCGACGTTGTCCTCGAAGGATCGGGCGTTGGCGAAGGAGTCGACCTGGACCGAATGGTCGATCACCAGGTCCGCCGGCTGCAGCGGGTTGATCCGGGCCGGATCGCCGCCCATCTCCCGGAAGGCCTCTCGCATGGCCGCGAGGTCCACCACCGCGGGAACGCCGGTGAAGTCCTGGAGCAGCACCCGGGAGGGACGGAAGGCGATCTCCTGGCTGGGCTTGGCGACCGGATCCCAGGAGGCGATGGCCTCGATGTCCGCTTTCGTCACCGTTTCGCCATCTTCGTGGCGAAGGAGATTTTCGAGAAGAACCCGCAGGGAGAAGGGGAGCGTCGTCACGTCCCCGACCCCCGCTCGGGCCACCGCATCGAGCCGGTGGAAGGCGACCTTGCGATCGTCGATCGGGAGCTCCACCCGGCTTTCGAAGCTGTCCACGGAGCGCGTCATGAGGGTGGTCGTACCACGCGATCGGGGACCCGGAAAGGTGAGCTCAGGGTGGACCACACCCCGGAAAACGTCGGTCCGACCGGGGTCCGACGGCCCGGAGACGCCCGGCGGGGGCGAACGGGCAGACCCGGCCGCCAATCGAACAACTGACCGGGATTGAGGGGCGAGGTCCCCCTTGCACTTGCGCCCTAGAACAGATGGGTCAATAGAGGAAGCCGTTCCGGCGGCCGGCCGGTTTTCGGCAGACCGCGGTGACCGGGTGGGCGATGATGGAAGGCCGCCGGCCCGGGCGGCAGGGGGCTCGCGGCGAGGCACGCCTCCGACGTCCCGAGGTGCAGCGACGCCCGCCCAAGCGAGGAGGATGGAACAGACATGGCCCGATCGAAAACCAGTCGGAAGGCTTCCCCGGGCGGGGGGCGTGGCAGCAAGGAAGCCATCGAAAAGCGACGGGTTGCCCGGCAGCTGAACGCGTTGCTGGCGGGTGGTCCCGGCGCCAGCGCCAAGGTCGACGGACGGACGGAAAAGCGACGCCGCAGGCTGATCGGCGAGCTCAAGGACGGCCGGGGCGGCCAGCCGCTCAAGCCCATCGACTTCCTGAGCCACATCGACGAGCTGCTCGAGCTAGGCGAGACCCTGGCATCCATCAAGAAACAGGGGGTCAAGCCCCGGAAGACGGACCTCACCGCCGACGTCGAGGAGAACGTCGCCCGGACGCAACACGCCTACGCCTTCCGGCCCTCCGCCTGGAAGATGCTCGGCCTGAACGTCACCGCCGACGGCTCGGTGCTTCCCGCCCGGGGCGCCGGCACCGGCCGGGGCCGCAAGAAGGCATCGAAGAAGGGCACCTGATCGGGCGCCGGCGGCGGGGGCACGTCCCGCCCGCGGCCCGCCTCTTCCGCCTCGACAAGGGGCGCCCAGGGCGCTAGCTCTCCCGGTCCACACCGGGGCCCGCGGCCTCGGCCACGGCGCCGTAGCCAAGTGGTAAGGCAGAGGTTTGCAAAACCTCCATTCACCGGTTCGAATCCGGTCGGCGCCTCCACCGACGTCGAGCTCTCCTCGACACCTCCCGGTATCCCGGGTCGCGCTTCCCGGCGGGATGCTCGGGTCAGACGGTGACCGCGTTGCCTCGGAAGATGCGGGCGAGGTAGCGGCTGGTGGCCGGGCTCGGGGCGGGTACGGCGCACTGAAGGACGGCGTAGACCAGCCGCTCCATCTCTTCTTCGAGCTCCTGGTCGTTGGCCGGCTCCTCGGCTCGGGCCCGGCGGGTGAGCTGGACCTGGTTGACGGCGGGGACGGTCGGGAGCCGCTCGGATTCGACGCCGAGGGTGACGGTGAAGGCGTGGAGGGCGTTCTTCGTGAAGAGCGCCAGGGCGAACTCCTCCCGGGTCGACGCCCGAGAGGTGTCCGGGGTGACCAGCACGATCTGGCAGCGGGGGACCAACGCCGACACCCGCGCCACCCGGAAGTGATGGGTCAGCTGATCCCGCACCAGGTCCGCGAAATCGTCCCGGGAGAGCACCCGCTCCCAGCTCTGGTCTCCTTCCGAGGCCAGGGCGTTGAGGGGTAGCCGCGGGAAGGGGGTGCTGACGACGACGTCGAAGGGACCCTTGGTCCGGAGGATCTCGTCGAGGGCCTTCTCGAGATCGTCGCCGATGGCCCGGGCGGTGAAGGTCACCTCCGGCGCCATCTTGATGCTGTGGCGGATGACCTCCGCCGCCTCTTCCGTTCGGGTCAAGACCACCAAGCTCGCCACCATCTGCCGGATGAAGCCCTGGGCGATGGCGGCGAGCTCGTCCCGCATGGCGTCGCCGATCAGCACGACGTGCTTTCCCGCGAGGGAACGAAGGTCTTCCGCCCCGGGCCGCAAGAGAAGCTCGCCTTCCGTCACGGAACGGTCGAACTTGAGGCCGCCGGACGGGTGGAAGGTCTCGCCGCTGACGATCTCGTCCGCCAGGTGGAAGACCGTCGAGATCCCGATCTGCTCGTCCGTCGGCATCGTGTGGAGGTGGAGCCGGTTGATGATGCCCGACTCGATCTTTTCCGCCGCCCGGTTGATCTCTTTATCGTCGAAGAAGGGATCCGGGACGCCGACGAAGGCATGAAGGAAGGCGTCCCCCGCTTCCCGGGTGAACAGCCCGCCGAGCACCAGTCGGTTCATGAGCTTCGGGGCCAGGGACTCGCTCAGAAGCCAACGTGAGGCATGGGCGTTCGACCGGACCTCGGCCACTTGAGCGAAGAGCTTTCGGAGGGGTTTGGGCGCGTCCGTCCATTCCATGAGCGCCGCGATCTCGTTCCGAGCCAACGGCGCCAGGTCTCCCGGGGAGAGCCCCTCGTCCAGGCTGGCCAGAATCGCCGCATGGACCTGGTTGAGACGCTTGTTCTCCAGCACCAGCCGGCCCCGGCGCTCGAACAGTCCCGGGGCCCCTCCCAGACCCCGGAGCCGAGCCCCATCGACGGGCCCGGGAGCCAGGGCGTTGATCTGGATCTCGGGACCGAGGTGCCGGGAGAGGATCTCCGCGAGCACCCGCTGCCCCGCCTTCGAAACGGCGTAGTCGCCTCGGTTCGGGTAGGCGACGGCGACGTACTTCTCACCGCCGAAATAGCTCGACACGTTGAGGACGGCGCCCCGGCCACGAGCCTTCATACGGGGGGCGTACTTCCGGATGAGGGAATAGTTGGAGATCAGATTCGTCTCCATCGTCCGGTTCCACTGGTCGAGGGTCATGTCGACGACCATCTCTTCCGCCCCGGAGATCCCCGCGTTGTTGATCAGGAAATCGCCCTCTCCGAATAGCTCGATGGAATGCTGGAACAGCCGGTCGAGGGCGGCTTCGTCGCCCACGTCGATCCCCGCCAAGGTGTGGACCCGGCTCTCCGGGTGGGGGTAGCCGATGTTCCGGAGCTCCTCGACGATGGCCTCTCGGGCCGCTTCGAGCTTCGGTGCGCTCCGCGCGCTGAGCAGCACCCGGGCGCCGGCGACGGCGAGAAAGCGGCCGAGCTCCTTTCCGATGCCGAGGCTTCCCCCGGTGATCACCGCCGTCCGGCCCTTGTGGAGCCCGGGGAGCACCCGCTGGATCGCCCGGGGCATCCCCGTCTTCCCCGTCGACTGTTTGATCTGGGTGGGCACCCAGAGATTGATCGGGTCCATGCGTCGAACCCGATTCGTCAAGGTCGCCGCCCAGTCCGCAGAGAACTTCAGGTTGTCCGGCTCGTCGTTGTCATAGCGGACCAGCTGGTTCGCCGTCGCCGCCCAGCGCCGATCACCCTTGTCCACCAGGGTGCGATCTTCGTGACGCCAGACCCGGATCAGCGCTTCGACCGCCGCCCGCTTGATGTCGTTCAGGAGGTTGCCGTGGCCATCGTCCGGGTTCGTGACGAAGGTGACCGCCGGGGCCTCCTCGAGGCTCCCCCAGCTGTCGAGATTGCGGGCCAGGGCCGAGGCGAAGGCCACGGGTGCCACCACCTCGTGCCGGACGAAGGCTTCCACGTCTTCGTCCCCCGCCGTGCTCAAGGAATGCCCGTGTTCCCCATTCGGAGAGCGGGGCAGCACGACGACCCCATCGAGGCGGCCGTAATGGTCCGAGACGAACTGGAAGGCGCGGTCGACGGATTCCCGACGGAGGGGGTCGAGATGTTGCACCTGGACCTGGGTGAGGTTCCGGGCCTGAATGATCGCCCGGGCATGTCCGACCGCTTCCAGGGTGCGAAAGCCGATGACCACCCGGGCGCCGCTCGTGATGTGACGCTCGGCGAAGACCAGCGCTTCTTCGTGGTCGGCGCCGCCGAGCACCAGCACGACCTTCCCGGAGAGGTCCTCGAGACGTTTGTCCGGCCAGGAGACCAGCTTCGACCGACTCTGGGCCGGGACCTGCATCCCGTTGGTGACCTCGAAGGCATGGCCGCTGAACGCCGCCGACTCTTCCGACGCGAGGAACAGCACGGTCGAAGCGACGTCGCCGGGCGTCGGGTAGCGGAAGTCCATGCCGCCGTCCGAATCCGGCCGCTTGGCGATCATCAGATTCCGGAACTCCCGGCTCGTCGTCCCGCTCTCGACGCCCTGAAGGCCGTCCATGGCGGCGAAGACGTTGTCGATCCGCTCCGACTCGATGGGCCCCGGGAAGACGGTGTTGACCCGGATGCCCGCCGCGCCCTTCCCGAGCTCCAGGGCGAGGCCGTGGGACAGGGCGTTCAGCCCGGATTTCGGGACCACGTAGGGGATGCGACCGTAGTAGTGGGTCCGGCTGAAGATGGTCGACACGTTCACGATGGAGCCGCCGACGGATAGCTTCGGGGCCGCCGCCCGGGCCATGTTCCAGGGCCCGGCGAGGAGATTCATCGCCGCGTCGAGCATCGTCATGTCGTCCCCCCGGGCCTTCATCTCCCCGGCGCTGAAGGGGATGTCCCGGAGGGTACGCTTCGGCCCGGCGGCGCCGGCGTTGTTGACCAAGACGTCCAGGCGGCCGAAACGGTCCAGGGCGAGGTCGACGATGCGCCGGCAGGCGTCCGGGTCCGCCGAGTCCCCCGCGGCGGGCACCATCGCCTCCCGGTCGAAGCCTTCCCCGGCCAGGGTCTGGACGAAGGCCTGGAGCTTGTCTTCGTTTCGCCCGGTCAGGACGACCCGGGCCCCTTCCCGCAACAGCCGGCGGGCGATCTGAGACCCGATGTTGCCGGCGGCGCCGGTCAGGATGACGACCCGCCGGGATAGCCGGGGACCCGTCGGGGATGTTGGAACGATGTTGGGGTCGGACGGGTTCGGATCGTTGGGGTCGGTCATCGGAGGGTTCCTGCGGAGCCGGTGTCGATGCGGCGGATCTCCTGGCCCCGGGCCTCCGCATCCCGGATGGCCCAGGCGCGATAGAGCTCGTCCCGGGTCTTCAAACCGAGCCGGGGCAGACCGTGGACCGCGACGTAGTTCGCCCCGGCGTGCCGGTTTTCCCACATCGCCTGATGGGCCTCGGGGACCTCGTCGAAGGCGACGGGGACCGGTTCGACGACGTCGATCATGCCGGCGGCGAGGCGCTCCTGGACCTCGGCGAACTCCCGGGCCGTGTTGAGGTGGGTGCCCCGGATCTCGGCGGTGGGCATCAGGATCCGGCGCTGCCGCATCCAGACCTGGGGGGCGTAGAAGCTGAGCCGCTGTCCCGAGAGGTCTTCGGCGTAGACCACCACCCCGACGTTGGGTTTCACCAACGAGGTCGCCAGGGGCAGTCCATCTCGTCCCCGTCGTTCGAAGACGACGTCCGGCAGGCCCCGACGGTCCAGGATGTTCCGAAGGAGCGGGCCGACCGCGGAACCGATGGGCTTGAGGGTCCGATCCGAGAACCGCCGGACCGCCTCCTTGAACACCGCGGGCTCCCGGAAGGGGTCCGGCAGCGGCATCAGGGGGCCCGGGGGATCGAAGTCTTCCCCCAGGCGGCGTCGGATCTCTTCCAGGCTGACCACCCCGGTGAGCTGAGCCCCGAAGCCGAGGGAGGTCACGAACTCCCGCTGGGAGACCGTGTCCGCGAGCACGGCGACCCGCGCGCCGAGGGCGGCGCCCACCTCGATCGCTTCGATGGCGACCGGGTCGACGATCTCGTCTTCCGCCCCGGGGCCGTAGACCACCAACAAGGAGCGCCCGGCCCGGAGCCCGGCTCGGGCGAACATCGTCGCCGTCTTCTCGGCCCCGGGCTTCCCCATGAAGGAGAACCGATAGCCGGAGGAGGCCCCGTAGAAGGTGAGCACCCCGCCGTCCCCGAGGAGCTGGAAGGAACGGGAGAAGGCCCGCTCCCCGGCATGGGAGACCACGTAATCGATGGGGCCGCCGGCGAGCTTCGTCGCCTCTTCGACGAAGGGTCTCCCCGCCGCCTCCCAGTCCCGCCAGGCCCCCGGGTCATCCGGGACGGGGGTGAAGATCCCGTCGAAGCGGGGGTCCTTCCGATCGATCGGCGCACCCCCGAAGCCTTCGACCCGGGCCCCCCGCTCCGGCGAGGAGACCATCCCGACCACGCCGAGCCCGGTCTGGCGGGCGGTCCGAAGGCAGTCGAGGCCCGTGCCCGTCGCGGCGCCCTCGACGAAGAGACGCTTGCCCGGCTGGATGTCCAGGGTGGTGAAGAGTGCCCGGTGGATGGTGCCGAGGGTCAGGCCGTAGCTCCCCGCCTCTTCCAGGGTCATCCCCGGAAGCTTCGGGTGGAGCTGGGGGCCTTGGACGACGAGGAACTGGCCATGGCTTCCGTCGTTCCGCTCGTAGCCCTGGATGCGGAAGTCGGCGGCCATCGGATCGAGCCCCTGGTCCGGGGACAGAAGCTCGCTCTGCCCCGAGTACAGGGTCACCAGGTCGCCGACGTTGACCCGACCCTCCCGGACGAGCTCTTCCCCGAGGGAGACGACCAGCGCCGAACCGCCGGAGCCGGTGACCTGGACGTCGGCGTCCCGGGCGTCGAAGGGGGAGACGGGGATCCCGGTGATCGCCCAGATGTCGTTGAAGTTCATCTCCGAGGCGAGGACGTAGACCAACGCCTCGTTCGGGCCCGGACGGGGGGTGGGGAAGACCAGCACCCGCTCTGCGTCCTTGGGATCGGCATGGGCGGGAGCCCCCGTCTCCGGGTCTTTCCCAACGCCGAGGCCGTACTGGTAGTCGGGGACCGGGGTCACCCCGGGGAAGAAGCTCGCCCCGACGGGAAGGAGGCGGCCTTCGGCTTCGAGCCGGGCCCGGGTCGCCTCGTCCGGGAAGGTGGGAACCTCCGCGTGCTTGATGGGGAGGGGGGCGCTTCGCCGCTCGAGGAACGCTCGAATGCCGACCGGTCCGCTCTCCGGGTCGCAGACCGCCTCGGCGAAGAGCCCCGCCTCGTGGCGCAGGCCGGCCTCCTGACCGTGCTCGGCGCCGGTGCGGATCGCTTCGAGGATGCGGTCGACCACCCGGCCCCGGCCGCTCGCCCGGGCCTGGGCGAGGGTCGGCGCGAGCCGGGGGTCGGCGACGAGGGATTCCGGGAAGGGCAGCGGGGTGTCCTTCTGGCCGAGCTCGGCTCGGTGCCGGGCCATCGCCGCGACCAGGGGGCCTTCGTCCTTCAGGAAGGACCGCATCCGGTCCATGGCCACGGCGACCGGGCCCTGGCCGTCCCGGCCGAC
>DAPKRP010000337.1:0-3975 GCA_031800515.1 Polyangiaceae bacterium LLY-WYZ-14_1
GGTGTCGGGCGAGCAGGTGTTGTTCGATCCGAAGCTCGATCTCGCCGCCGATGGTGAGGGGGGAGCTCAGGAACATGTCCAGGGTGTGGTGGACGGTGCCCTCGGTGGAGTTCTCGACGGGCACGACGCCGAAGTCCGCCAAGCCCGCCTCGACCTCCTGGAAGACCTCTTCGATGGAACCGACGGGGAGCGCCCGGGCGGAGTGGCCGAAGTGCTTGAAGACGGCGGCCTGGGTGAACGTTCCCTCCGGTCCGAGGAAGGCGATGCGGAGGGGCTCCTGCTGGGCGAGGCAGGCGCTCATGATCTCCCGGAACAGGCGCACCATCTCGTCGTCCCGGATCGGCCCCGGATTCCCGGCCAGCACCCGCCTCAGCACGTGGGCCTCCCGCTCCGGCCGGTAGAAGTCGATCGCCTTGTCGCTCCGGCGTTTCGCCTCGCCGACCGCCCGGGCGAGCTCGGCGCGTTCGTTGATCAGCCGAAGGAGCTCGTCGTCGATGCCATCGATACGCGCCCGAATGGCATCCAAGGACGACGGGACCGCGGGGAGAGCGTCGTCGCCTTCGCCGCCTTCGTCCCGGGTCACCGGCCCCGCTGGGCGCGTTCCGCCCGCTGGGCGAGCTGCATCCCGAGGCTGAGGGCGCGGGCGTAGTCGCCGGAGAAGCGCAGCTTGCCCCCGGTGAAGAGCTGCTGCGGGGTGATCTCCTCGTCCCGAAGATCCTCGATGACCGACCAATCGAGGGTCACGGCGAAGGCCGGTCGTTCCGGAGGGGGCTCGTCGACGCCGAGGACGACAGCGATGGTTCGGTCCCCGAGGTCGGGAACGCCCTTCACGTGCACGTGGAAGCGAAGGGGTTCCCTTTCCGTGGCCGTCTGCGCCCGCCGGCTGGCGACCATCGCCGCGCCCATGGCCCGCATGTCGTCGTCGAGGCGCTCGGCGTCCCGCTGCACCTCCCCAAGCCAATAGTCGGCGAGGTCCGCGTCCAGGGCGAGGGCGGCATGGCGAGGCCGGTCCGCCCCGGGAGGCTCCGTCGACGCGGTCAGGGCCCCCTGCCGGGCGTCGAGGTAGACGTTCTGAGGGTCTCCCGAGCCCCCCTGCAGCCGGACCTGGGCGACCCCGTCGGCGTCGAGAACGTCGTCGATGCGGTCCGCGGCCAGGGGGTCGCCTTCGTCGGCGCGCTGGCGAAGGACCTCGATCCCCCGGCGGAAGATGCCTGGGAGCTCGTCCTGGAGGAAACGGGCGGCGGTGCCGGGAGTGGCCATGGGCGTCAGCCCGCGGCTTTCTTCGGTCCGCAGGACCGGCAGCGGCCGTCGAGCTGGTCGATGAGATCCACCAGCACCCGTTCTTCTTCGCCGGTGAGGTTGCCCTGGGTCTTCGTCTCGAGCAGGCGAAGCAGGTCCAGGGTCTGGCAGGCCATCGCGTAGGAGGCCAGCGCATCCTGGCCCCGTTCCTGTTCGTCGAGGTTCAGGTTGGCGGTGGTGACCAGGGACATCACGAAGGTGGTGAAGTCGATGGGCGGCACCTGGTCGTCGTGGTCGCTGGGCGCACCGTCGGCGCCCGTTGGGCTCGCCCGGCTCGGATCATCGGCGGGGGGTTCGCTCATGGGTCTCCTTGGCGCGCCGGCGGAGCCGACGGGGTGCGGACGGGCCACGGCGTCGGGGCGTGTCAGCCCTGCTCATCGGTGGGCGCGGTCTCGTCCCGGGTCGAGGCCTCGGACTCGCCGAGCTCGACGGAGGCGACGTTGCCGCCGGCGTCGGTCAAGCCGGAGAGATATCGCTCGTAGTCTTCCCGGGTGGTCAGGCCGCGGCGAATGAATCGTTCCACGACCCGGCGGTCGAACAGGCGCTCGGGGGGTTGGGGCAAGGCGATGTCCTCCGAAGATCGGGCGAAAGGTAGCAGGATCCGGCGGGCCGCGCCGGCGCGTCCCAGGAGCACGTTGACCACCCAGGGCCGCCGGGCAAGGGTCGCTCCGTGCCGGTGAAACGCGTCCCGCCGTCCCTCGACCAGGTGCGGGAGCTCGAGGTCCTGGTCAAGGCCCACCATCCCCTCCTCCTGGTGCAATCCCCCGAGGACGAACGGGTCGAGGGCCTGCTCGAGCACGTCGCGGACCGCCTCGGGCTCGAGCTCTTCGGCTGGCGTCCCCACCGGGGCCTGGTGCCCCTCGCGCCTCGCACGGGGCCGCCCATCCCGGGAACCGAGCAGCCCAAGGCCTGCCTCGATGCGATCGAAGAGCGCGGTCTCGACGCCCTGTTCCACCTGCCGGGCTTCGCCTCCTCCCTGGACGGGGAGCCCGCCCTGGTCAGCCAGCTCCGAGAGATGCACCGGACCTTCTTCACCCATCGGGGGGCGCTCGTGCTGAGCGGGGACGACGACGCGGCCGTCCTGCCCCGAAGCCTCGAGTCCCTGGTCAGCGTCGTCGACCTGGCGCCCCCGGACGACCAGGCCACCTATCGCTTCGTCTCCGAGCTGCTCCGGGACCTCCGGGGCCGGACGCCCGTCGAGGTCGACATGTCCAGCGAGGACGTCGCCGCCCTGCTTTCCCACCTGCGGGGTCTCACCTTCTTCGAGGTGCAGAAGGTGCTGACCCGGGCCGTCGTCGAGGATGGGGTCCTCGACCGCAGCGACCTGGCGAAGGTGCTCGACGCGAAGAAGCGGATCGTCGACCGATCCGGCGTCCTCGAGTACTCGCCGGCGGCGGAGCGCCTGGCGGACGTCGCCGGCCTAGACGCGTTGAAGGCGTGGTTGAGGAAGAGGCGCGCCGCCTTCCACGACCCGGCGCGTGCTTCCGAGTTCGGGCTCACCCCGCCGAAGGGGTTGTTCCTGGTCGGCGTGCAGGGCTGCGGCAAGAGCCTCTGCGCGAAAGCCGTCGCCGGGGAGTGGTCCCTGCCACTGCTTCGGTTGGACCCGTCGAATCTCTACCAGCGGTACTTCGGCGAGACGGAAAAGAATCTCCGCCGGGCGATCCGTACCGCCGAGCGCCTCGCCCCCGTGGTGCTCTGGATCGACGAGATCGAAAAGGCCTTCGGCCAGGGTCCGGAAGGAGACTCGGGCACCAGCCAGCGGGTCTTCGGGACCTTTCTCCACTGGCTCGCGGAAAAGAAGGAAAGCGTCTTCGTCCTGGCGACCGCCAACGACGTCACCCGGCTGCCGCCGGAGCTGCTGCGAAAAGGCCGCTTCGACGAGCTGTTCTTCGTCGATCTGCCCCGGCACGAGGTCCGGGAGGCGATCTTCCGCATCCACCTCCGACGACGGGGTCGGGCACCCGAGGATTTCGATCTGGCTCGGCTCGCGGAGCGAACGATCGGCTTCAGCGGCGCCGAGATCGAGCAGGTGGTGGTCTCGGCCCTGTACACCGCCTTCGGCGAGGGTCGGGAGATCGACACGGCGACGCTGGTCGAGGAAGCGGCCGGGACGAAGCCCCTGTCCGAGACGATGCGGGAACAGGTCGCCGCGCTCCGGGAGTGGGCCGCCGACCGTACGGTTCCCGCGGGCTGAGGATACCGACGCGCCGCCCCCGGGCCCGGGGCTCGCCAGGAACGCGTCCGGGGACCATCTTGAAGGCGTGACCTTCCGCGACCTTCCCCTGCCGCCCCTCCTCGTCGCCCTGGCGGCCGCTGCCGGCGGCGGCTGCGGCCCGACGGCGGAGGAGATCCGATACCAGAACGTGGTGAGCCTCGAGCAGCGGGCCACGGAAGACCTGGGCTGCGCCGCCGTCGACGTCGCCGACCTCGGAGCCCAGCGGTGGATCGCCCGGGGTTGTGGACGGGAGGCGGTCTACTACGGCGGATGCGACGGCGAATACTGCAGCTGGCAGATGCAGTCGATGGCGGGGGGCGAATCCCCCCCAGCGGCTTCGGGCTACCGCCCGACGCCCGGGGGCGCGGGCCCGGTGGTGGTCGACGCCCAGCCGGCGGCTCCCTCGCCCCTGCTGGATGGGGGCTACGGCGACGACCTAGGCTATCTCGTGCTCTGCGCCC
>DAPKRP010000338.1:0-2628 GCA_031800515.1 Polyangiaceae bacterium LLY-WYZ-14_1
GACGGCGGCGTTGAACAGGTCCATCGCCTCCGGGGTGATCTGGAGGATGCCGCCCTGGTCGATGCGGATGCCGGAGAGCCAGTCCCGCACCTCGTTGCGTCCCCGCTGACCGATGAAGCGCAGCATCAGGTCGGTGACCCGGTCGAGGACGTCGATGTCGAGGCCGAGCTGATCGTCGACCCCCGCGAGGGCCGCCACCAAAGACGAGGCGACGGTCAGGGGGGGGCCGCCGAAGCGCAAGGTGGTGAAGGTCAGGAGCGACAGCGCGTATAAGAGGCGGGTGCCGGAGACGGTTGCAAAAAACGCCGCCAGGGGCGTGCCGTGGTGCGGCGTGTTCATCGAGACGACCGTGCGCACCTGGTGGCGCCAGGCCATCGTTTCCTCCGGCATCGCCAGCTGGACGGAGGGCGAGGTCAGGAGCCGGGCGTCCAGGGCGCCGGTGGAGTGGCCCACCAGGTGGATCACCTCGCCCGGGTCCTGGCCGCCGCCGTCCGCGTGCACCGTCTCCGCCAGCACCCGGGCCCGTCGCCGGATCGAGGCCGTCGGCGGCGTCGGCACGATGTCGAGGCGCGCTTCGATGCCGGCGTCCCAGAAGCGGCGGGCCAGGGCCCGTTCGACATGCTCGAAGTAGTCGTAGCCCGCGAGCCTCGCAAAGCCGAACATGCCCGGGATGAAGACGATGCGGTGCCGACGAGACGGGCCCGGGCTCCGGGCGGCGTTGCTGGGCGCCATGGCGACGGAGACTCGGGGCGGACCCGGCCCCCGTCAAGCGTGCCGGCTCCGGGCCCTGGGCCCGACGCTGGTGGTCGCCGCCCTGGGAACCGGCCTCGTCGCCGTGGGATGCGACGGGGGAGCCGAGCCGGACCCCGCCGCCCCGGGGAAGGCCGCGGCCGCCCGGAGCGAGCTCGCCGCGCTCCGCGCCCGTTTCGACGCGACGAGCCTCCGAAACGCCAGTCCGGAAACCCTCGAGGACCACGCCCGGGGCCTCGAGGCGATGGCCCTTCGCTCCCCCCGGGCGGCGGAGGTCCGGGCCCAGTGCGTGGGCTTCCTCCGTACCCTGGCGGAGGCGGACCGGCGGACGGGGGCCGCCGCCGGGATCTCGAAGCCCGACGGCGCCGGTGGGGATCCCCGGGACCTCGACCCCATCGGCGCCCTGGTCAGCCGGGCCGACCGCCTTGGCACGGCCTGCCGGTCTGGCCTCGATGCCGTCCCCGGGGCGACCACGAACCCCCGAGGCGGCGATGGATCCCACAAGCCCCGGGACAGGTGACCAGGGCTCGACTACCGTTCGACCCGCAACCGTAGGCGCGCTCGCCGTACGATGACCCCGCGGCCTCCGTCGACCTCTCGTTCCACGACGAAAGATCACGCCATGTCGTCCACCCCGTCCGGTTTGGCCTCTTCCTTCTCCTCCCGACCCAGCGCCCTCCTGGCCTGCGCCGTCCTGACCTTGGCCTTCGGGCTCCTTCCGAGCGCCCCCGCGGCCGCGCAGGGCCCGGTCCCGACGGACCCGGACGAAGAGGCCCGCTACCACTTCAACCTGGGCGAAGTCGCCTACAACGCGGGTCGCTTCGCCGATGCGGCGGACGAGTTCGAGGAGGCCTATCGCCTCTCCGGGCGCTCGACCCTGCTCTACAACATCTTCGTCGCCCGACGGGACGCTGGGCAGCTCGGTCCCGCCATCGCCGCGCTCCGCAAGTACCTCGAGCTCGTGCCGGACAGCGAGCAAGCGCCCGCCCTTCGGCGGCGGCTCGAGAACATGGAACGGATCTACTCGGAACAGGGCGGCGGCCAGCCGGTCCCGCTGGCTCCCGGGGAGACGCAGCCGGCGGAGCCCGCCTCCGAGCCCGCCGCCGCTCCGACCCCGGTGCCCGTCCAGCCGTCGCCGGTGCAGCCGGTGGCCCCGGCCTCGGCCCCGGCGCGAGCCGACGGGGGACAGGGCGGCGGCGGCCCGTCCGTTCCGGGTATCGTGCTGGTCTCCGCCGGCGGTGGGCTCATCGTCGGTGGCATCATCACCGGGGTGCTAGCGCTCCAGAGCGAGAGCGACCTCGAAGACAAGTGCGGGGATGGGCCCTGCCCCGGGGGCTCCTTCCAGGACGACATCGACCGGGGCCGCCGCCGGGCGCTCCTGACGGACATCCTGATCCCCGTGGGTGTCGTCACCGCCGGCGTCGGCGTCGCTCTGATCGTGCTCGGAGTCGGTGCCGACGACGATGGGTCCGAGGGCGCCAGCACGGACCCGCAGGTCGACATCGCCTGCGCGCCTACGGGGTGCATGGGCACCCTCGGCGTCCGCTTCTGAGAGGGTCGGTCAAAATAACGCTCCGGTCGCCGCGGAGCCGATCCGACGCCGTCTGCGGCGTTCCGGCTCCTCGAAATATCATCCGATATTCCTCGTCGCCGCGCCTTGCAGCCGACGCCGCCTCGGCTCCGCGGCTCGGTCGGTTATTTTGACCGACCCTCTGAGGGTCGGTCGAAACCTCTGAGCCGTTCAGCGGCGCCGGGTCGGGGCGGCCGGACGCGGGGTGGCGCGGGGCGCGGCGACGCGGGTCGGGGCGCCCCTCGGCGCGGCGGGGGCCGCCCGGATGCCCGGCCCCGGGGACCGGAGGGCGGATGACCCGCCGCCTC
>DAPKRP010000339.1:0-2256 GCA_031800515.1 Polyangiaceae bacterium LLY-WYZ-14_1
GGTGCCGAGGATGCAGGCGGCGACGACGGTGTAGTCGAGGTCGGGCCGGACGATGCCGAGGGCCTTGCCGTTGTCGAGGGACTCTTCGATGAAGACGGCGAGGCCCCCGTAGAAGCCTTGGAGCCGCCGGTCGACCTGGTCGTCGAGGCCCACCGCTTCCCGGAAGAGGATGGTGGCGAGGGGGCGCTGACTCTCCAGCGCCTCGACGATTCGGCCGACGGTCGCGTGGAGCTGGACCTCCACCGGGGGGGCATCGTCTTCGATGTCGACGCCGATCACCCGGCTCCGGAGCCGGCGCAAGAGCCGGTCGACCAGCTCGAGAAAGATCGCGTTCTTGTTGTCGAAGTACAGATAGAACGTGCCCCGGGCGACGCCGGCATGGGCGATGATGTCGGCGACCCGGGTGCCGTGGAAGCCCTGGCGGGCGAAGACCTCGAAGGCGGCGTCCAGCAGGTCCTCCCTCCGCCGCTCCCGGGCTTCCTCCGCCCGCTGGCTCCGACCATCGCCGCCCGGGACCGCGCCTCCGGCACGGCTCGGCCCCGGGGCGGGGGCATCGTCCAGCTCGTCCGTCGGCATCAGCCGAACCGTTCCTTCCAGTAGGCGTCGACCCGGGCGGCGATGGGGGCTCGGACCTCGTCGGCCACCGCCCGGGCCTCGACGACCTTCCGGCGGGCGGTCTCGACGGGACGCTCGCAGTAGACGGTGACCTGGTGACCCGGCCGGATCACCCAGGATCCCGGCCGCATGACCTCCTGCATGCCGGTGACGGCGACGGGGACGATGGGAATCCCGAGCTCGATCGCCGCCCGGATGACGCCGGTGCGAAACGGCCCGACGCGACCATCCCGGCTTCGGGTGCCTTCGGGAAAGGCCAGGATCGAATGGCCGGCGTCGATCTCGCCCCGGAAACGCGCGCGGAGCTCTTCGGCGTTTCGGCCGCCGGGCTCGATCGGGATGGTCCCCCGCTGTTTCATGAACCACCCGTAGACGGGGTAGTCGAAGTGCTTCTTGAGCTCGATCCCCTGTTTGAAGTGGGGCGTCGAACGGTACATCGTGACGTGATCGAAGTGGTTGACGTGGTTCTGACAGAACAGATATGGGCGGCTCGGATCGACCTCTGGATGGACCACGGCGCGCCATCGGGACCCGGTCAAGAGCACCTGACCCCAGCAGTACAGTCGATTCAAGAACTCGATCTGGTCGGACCGGAAGACGAGCTGGGCGGCGATCATCGTGCCCATCACCGGGACGATCCAGGCGATGCCGGCCGCCCAGAGGGGCACCGCGATGGCCTTGTCCCAGGCGGACGCCGCCGGGGCCGGGTGGTCCCCGGGGTCGCCGCCCTTCGGGCGATCCCCGACCGCCCCGGGGTCCTCGGGCGACGCCGCCCGGGGGAGGGACGTCTCCTTCATGCCATCACCCGTAGGCTGCCGGGCAGGACTTCGAGGGCGGTGGGCTCGAGCACCAGCACCTCGCCGTCGACCATCACCGGGATCGGCCCGGTGCCGAAGATCTCCACCCGTCGGGCTCGGGTTTGCTCGCAGCCGTCGATGCGCACGTGGGTGCCCTGGAAGATGCGGGGGAAGGCGGCGACGAAGCGCAGGCGCGAGAGGGCGCCTATTCGGACCACGTCGAGCTCACCGTCCGATGGGTCGGCTCGAGGTGCCATCTCCATCGTGCCGGCCGTGTAACGACTGTTCGAAAAGGACAGCAACACGGCGGGGCGGTCGTCCCGCTCCCCGTCGTCGAGCCGGATCGGCAGGACCGGGTGGGCCAATCGGGCGACGCAGGCGAGCACCGCGGCGACGTAGCCGGCGGGCCCGAGGGGCTTGAAGGCCCGATTGGTGAGCTCCCCGGCGGTGGCGCTGAAGCCCGTCGACAACAGGTTCACGTAGAAGAGCTCCCCCTCCCGGTGGACGCACCGGACCACGTCGACGGTGCGCTCGCGCCCGGCCTCGACCGCGGCGAGGGCGGCGACGGCATCGGTCACCCCGAAGTCCCGGAGGAAGGAGTTGCCCGTCCCGAGGGGCAGGCTGGCCAGCAGCGGCGGCTCCCGGGCCTCCGCCGCGTCCGGGAAGAGCCCGTTCAGCATCTCGAAGGTGGTGCCATCTCCACCGACCGCCAGAAATCGTCGGGCGCCAGCGCGGTAGGCCTCCCGGGTGGCGCCGGTGGCCTCCCCCGGCGCTCGGGTCTCGTAGACCGACGCGACCCGCCCCTGGTTCCGCAGGCGGGCCAGCACCTCCGGAGCCCGGCGGC
>DAPKRP010000340.1:0-4351 GCA_031800515.1 Polyangiaceae bacterium LLY-WYZ-14_1
GGCGACCCTCCGGGAGCTGATGGTGGTGGGGGGCGGCCTGGCCGTCCTCCTGGCCGCCTTCCTGACCTTGATCCTGTCGAGGACCATCGTGGAGCCCATGCAGGAGCTGACCCAGGTGGCCCGGGCCCTCGCGGCCGGGGATCTGTCGGCGCGGTCCCGGAGCGAGCGACGAGACGAGATCGGTACCCTCGGCCGCACCCTCGACCTGATGGCCGAGCAGCTCCGGGAGCGCATCGGGGCGGTGCGCGTCGAGGAAGCCCGGCTCCGCACGGTCCTCGACGGCATGGTCGAGGCCGTCTTCGTCACCGACCGGACCGGGCGGATCATCCTGCACAACGAGGCCCTCGCGCGCCTGGTCGGTCACGAGGTGCAGGGAAGGACGGCCGTCGAAGCGATCCGCAGCGCAGAGCTGCTCGAAAGCGTCTGGGCGGGGCTCGATGGTCAAGAGAAGGAGGTCGAGGTCCAGGTCCGGGTGGGCGACGACGAACGCCACCTCGCCGTCCAGGTCGCGCCCCTGCCGGAGCGGGCCGGGGTGGTCGCGGTGGTCCACGACGTCACCGCGCTCAAGCAGACCGATCGGGTACGACGGGACTTCGTCGCCAACGCGAGCCACGAGCTGCGCACCCCCCTCACCGCGATCCGGGGCTACGCCGAGACCCTCCGGGACGGCGGGCTCGGGGACCCGGAGATGGCGCAGCGTTTCCTCGACACCATCCTCCGGCATACCCGTCGCCTGCAGCGGCTCGTCGACGACCTGCTGGCCCTCTCCCGCGCCGAGTCTCCCGACGAGCCCCTGCCCATGGGTCCCGTCGACGTCGTCGAGGCCGCCCGGGACGTCGTCCGGGGGCTCCAGGGTCAGGCGGACGCTCGGGAGATCGACCTCGCCCTGGAGGCGCCGGAAGGCCTTCCTCCGGTGCGCTCCAACGACTGGGCGGTGGATCAGATCCTCGTGAACCTGGTCGACAACGCCCTGAAGTACTGCCCGTCGGGCTCCCGGGTTCGGGTCCGGATCCGGACCGTGGGGGACGGTACGGTCACCCTCGACGTGGTGGACGACGGGCCCGGGATCCCCGGGGGCGAGCTCGAACGCATCTTCGAGCGCTTCTACCGGGTGGAGAAGGGCCGCTCCCGGCAGGTCGGCGGCACGGGCCTCGGCCTATCCATCGTCAAGCACCTCGCCCAGCGCCTCGACGTCGCGATCGACGTCGACAGCACCGTCGACAAGGGCACCACCTTTCGACTTCGCTTCCCCCGGACCCCCGCCACGGAATCGGCGAGCCCGGCCGCCTGAGACGGCGCGATTCCCGGGGGCGCGCCGGTCACGCGGGCCTCAGCCCCAGCTGGCCGCCGGAGGCGCCTCGGGGATCTTCCCGGGCCGGCCCCCGGTGCGGCCCGCCTGATCTATCGGCGGGGCCATGGGCACGAGGGGAAGGGGGGCCAGGGTACCCTCCCGCGCCTCGTAGAGCCGCAGGGGCCGCGGGCTTTCGACGCACGCCGTCGTCGAGAACACCCGTCGTCGGCCCCCCCGGGTGAGGGGCTGGTCCGTGCGACGATGGGTGTGGCCGTGGAGCACGTGGACCCGGGGGTCGGAGAGCAGGGGCCGGCGGGCCGCCTCCAGATTCTCGATCCCGTCGAGCCAGCGGCCGCCGGGCAGGGGATGGGGGACCGGCGGGTGATGGATCCCGACGATCACCGTCCCGTGCCGGTGGTCCCGGGAGGCGAGCACCCCCTCGACCTTGGCGACGTCGCCGGCGGGCACTCGGCCCGCCGCCCGGGTGAAGGGCTGGTGCATCCGGGTGGAGACGGGGACGACGACGGTCCCATCGTCCAGGGGCACGACCGCCTTCGGAGCGCTCGTGCCGGCGAAGGGCCGAAGGGGCCCGGCGAGCGCCCGCTCCCATGCTCCGTCGTCGGCGTAGGCGTCGTGGTTCCCGGGTAGCAGCGTGATCCGCTCCGGCGGGACCGGACCGTCCAGGAGCTCCTCGGCCAGCGCCTCGAACTGGGCGGCCATCCCGTCTTCCGTCAGGTCGCCGGTCAGCAGCAGGTGGTCCGCTCCGCTCGCTGCGACGGCCTGCAGTGCCCGTCGGAATCGGGCCCGGCGGTCCCCAGCGTCGAGGGGCCGGCCGAAGGACAAAAAGCCGAGCCGCAGCCGCTCCCGGGATCCGCGTCGGTGGGGACGGGGTTCCAGCAGATGGAGGTCGGTGAGGTGGGCGATCCGCGCCATGGGGACGGTGGCCCCTTGCCATCGGCTCGCTACGGCGCGGTGTCCGTCGGATCACGGGATGGTGTCGAGGCGTCCCTGGCACGGCGGCGTCACCGTCCGGACGCGCGGCCCTCGCCAACGTCGGGGGCCGGCCGCGGCATCGGGAATTGCCAACCGTCGTCAGACCTCGTCCCGGAGCCGGTAGCCGACCCCCCGGACCGTCTCGATCCATTCCCCCGCCGCCCCGAGCTTCTCCCGCAGCCGCTTCACGTGGGTGTCGACCGTTCGGGTCTCGACGCCGCCGGGATAGCGCCAGACCCGCTCGAGGAGGTCGTCTCGGTTCTGCACCCGCCCCCGGCGCCGGGCGAGGTCCAGGAGGAGCCGGAACTCGAGCGCGGTCAGGGGAATGCTTTCTCCGTGGACGGAGACCAGGTGCCGGGGAACGTCGATCTCCAGGGGCCCGGCGACCAGGCGCTCGCCCACCGTCGCGCCGAGGTCCCGGGCGCGGCGAAGAACCGCCTGCACCCGCAGAACCAACTCCCGGGGGCTGAATGGCTTGGTGACGTAATCGTCGGCGCCGAGCTCGAAACCGACCACCCGGTCGACCTCCTCCTGGCGAGCGGTCACCAGGATGACGGGCAGCTGCCGGGTGGGCTGCTCGCGACGCAGTCGGCGCAGCACGTCCGTTCCCGAGATGTCCGGAAGGCCGACGTCCAGCAGGACGAGGGCGGGGGATTCCCGGCCGATGTCCGCCAGCGCCTTGGCCCCCGAGGTGGCGGTCATGACGTCGTACCCGGCCGACCCGAGATGGTGGACGATCAAGTCGAGAAGGTCCTCCTCGTCGTCGACCACGAGCACGCGTTCCGTCATAGTCGCGCGCGGACCCTTGCAAACGTAGGTAACGGGGTGGTGTCCAGCCGGTATCGGACCTGCAATCGGGCAGACGTCCGGGGGTGCAGGTCGCTATGCTCCGGCCGCATCTGGTCGGACCGCGCGCTCGCCTCCCCGGATTCCCAGAGCGGCGCCCGGATGTCGCCACCCTGTTGCCCGCGTGTCGCAGACCCGGCGCATGGTCGCGGCAACTCGCGCCGCCCCCCGGACCCAATCGGAGCCCGCATGTTTGCCACGCCCAAGACCGCCGCCGCCTCGACGAACCCGCTCCTGCCGGTCGCCGTCCTCGTCGCCGGGATGCTCGCCGCGGCGGGCTGCGACCGGCCCCGTTCCCCCGGGGGCGACGGCCAGGAAGAAGGCGGTGCCCAGGAGCAGCCGGCGCGCCGAAGCTCGGGAGATACGCTCACCATCAAGGGATCGGACACCATGGTGATCCTGGCCCAGCGCTGGGCGGAGGCGTTCATGGCGAAGCATTCCTCCGCGACGGTCCAGGTGTCCGGCGGGGGATCCGGCACCGGCATCGCGGCCTTGATCAATGGCACCACCACCCTCGCGAATGCGAGCCGGGCGATGGAAGAAGAGGAAAAGGAACAGCTGCTGGAACGGCGGAATGCCCGCGCCGTCGAGGTGCCCGTCGCGCTGGATGCCATCGCGATCTACGTCCACAAGGACAATCCCATCGCTTCCCTGAGCCTGGAGCAGCTTCAAGACCTGTTTCGGGGAAAGACGGAATCCTGGAAGGCTCTGGGCCCGGACCTCGGACGGGTCGTGCTCTACAGCCGGGAAAACAACTCCGGAACCTACGCGTTTTTCAAAGAGAAGGTCCTCGACGACCTGGACTTCGCCCCTCACGCCCAAACCCTGCCCGGCACCGCCGCAGTCATCCAGGCGGTCAGCCGGGACGTTCGGGGCATCGGCTATGGCGGCATCGGCTACGCCGAAGGGGTTCGTACGGTGCCGATCCGCGTCGGGGACCAGCAGAACGTCGAGGCGACTCTGGAAAACGCGGTAAGTGGCCGCTACCCCCTCGCCCGGAACCTCTTCGTCTACGCCGCCGGGGAGCCCGAGGGCATGGCGGAACGGTTTCTCGAGTTCATCCTCGGCCCCGACGGCCAGCGGTTGGTCGAAGGGGTCGGCTACTACCCCCTGCCGAGGGAGGACCGGGCCGCGTCCGTGGCGAAGGTCGACGAGGAGGCGGCGCAGGCCGAAGGGGACGGGGAGCCGCCAAGAGGAGCCACCGCCGAGGAGACCGGCGAG
>DAPKRP010000341.1:0-2671 GCA_031800515.1 Polyangiaceae bacterium LLY-WYZ-14_1
GCCGCCCCTGCCCCCGCTGCGGCAGCCGCATCCGACGAGAGGACGCCGGCGGCCGCCGCGTCTACCGCTGCCCCCGCTGCCAGCCCCCCCACCGGTGAGTCACCCGTCTCTTCGGCCTCGGCGCCGGGCGTCCCCGCGCCGGCGTGGCAGACCACCGTGACCGACGCGGCCCGGAGGAAGGTGCCCGGGTCGGCTGGCGCTGGAAGCCGGCAGGGACGCGTGGGCTCCCCATCGGCGACAGAGGCAGATGCATCATGGTCGATCGTCCACCCGTCACCGGTGGCGAGCTCGTCGCCTTGCTGAAGGAGCTGTTTCCCGCGCGGGAGTCGACGGGCCTGGGGGTCGAAGGGGTCGGCGACGGCGAGCTGGTGGTTCGGCAGCCCCTCGGGCCGGGGCACCTTCGGCCGGGGGGGACGGTGAGCGGGCCGACGCTGATGACGCTGGTGGACACGGCGGTCTACCTGGCGCTCCTGGCCCGGGACCGGCGGTATGTCGCCGCGGTGACCTCGGACCTGCACGCGCGGTTTCTGCGGCGTCCGTCGGCGGACGCCGACCTGCTGGCCCGGGCGCGGCTGCTCCGGGTCGGACGGAGCCTCGCGACGGCGGTGGTCGAGGTCGAGAGCGAGGGCGGCGGCCTGGTCGCCCACGCCACCGTCGCCTACGCCCTGCCCCCTCTCCCGGACGACCCTCGAAGAGGATCGCATGGCTCGGAACGGGATGAACAAGAGGGTGCTGAGGAATCCCTCGCAAGGGCGTCCCGGGAGCCGACGGGGGAGGGTCCCGAAGGGTGAGGTCGCGTGTCAGGATCGGTCCGTGATCGAGGTTCGACCGGTTCCCGCCCTACGCGACAACTATGCCTACCTGGTGATCGATCCGGCGCGTCGCTCCGCCGCCGTGGTCGACCCATCGGAGGCCGCCCCCGTCGAGCGTGCGCTCGACGAGGCCGGCGCCACCCTCACCGCCATCTGGCTGACCCACCACCACTGGGACCACGTCGGCGGCGTCGAGGACCTGGTCGCCGCCCGGGCGGATCGCGCGGCGCCCCTGCCGGTCCTCGGCAGCCGGCACGACCTCGACGAAGGTCGCATCCCGAAGCAGTCCCAGGGGCTCGCCGAGGGAGACCGCTTTCCCTTCGGCGAGGCCGAAGTCCAGGTGCTGGAGATCCCAGGC
The DNA here is from genome assembly GCA_031800515.1 of Polyangiaceae bacterium LLY-WYZ-14_1. GTDB lineage: Bacteria > Myxococcota_A > Polyangia > Polyangiales > DAPKRP01 > DAPKRP01. Next base: position 1,171 of record DAPKRP010000341.1, read on the forward strand.
CACACCCTGGGCGCCATCGCCTACCTGGTCGACGGGCACCTCTTCAGCGGGGACACCCTCTTCCTGGGCGGCTGCGGCCGGGTCTTCGAGGGGACCATGGCGATGATGAAGGACTCCCTGGCCAAGCTCCGGGGGCTGCCCTCGGACACCCGCCTCTGGTGCGGGCACGAGTACACGGTGAAGAATCTCGAGTTCGCCGCGACGGTGGAGCCCGACTCCGCGGCGGTGGCCCACGCCCTGGACGACGCCCGGGCGCGCCGCGCACAGGGCGCCCCGACGGTCCCGGGCACCTTGGGCCAGGAGCGCCGCATCAACCCCTTCTTCCGCTTCGACGTCGAGCCCGTCGCCGCCGGCCGGGAGCCCGTCGCCGCCTTCACCGCCCTCCGAGAGGCGAAGGACGCGTTCTAGGCCTGCTTTCTAGGGGTACCAAACCCGGTTCGAACTTCCGGGCAGGGGGACTAGAGAAGCTCGGTGCCGGGGGGCGGGGTCCAGCGGTCGGGCAGGATGCCTCGGGGCTCGTCGGCGACGTCTTCTTCGGGGGCGGCTCCGGCGCCGGGCAGACCAGGGTCGGTCCCTTCCGCCCCGTTTGGAGTCCTGCGGCTTCTCTCCGACCGACCCGAAGCGTCGTCGGCCCGAGCCGGGTCGGGTCGGGCCGGCTCCCGGGGGGTCGGCTCGATGGGGAAGCGGAAGGCCGGGTGCACGCCCCCGGAGCCGCCACCACGTCCGACCGGCTCCGGGTCGGAGGCCTCGGTCACCGCCGCCGGGGTGGGCTCCGGGGGGCCCCGCCTCGGTTTCTCATCGTCGCCGGGGGGACGACCAGCGCGACGGGAGGCGACCCTCGGCGGTGGCGCGGGGTCGACGTCGACCTCGAGCTCGAAGCCGAGCGTCTCGGCGGGCGCCCCGGAGCCCGGGCCAGCGACGGCGACCTGGAAGGCGACCCGGTGCCGGCCCGGTCGGCGAAACCGGGTGCTCGCGACGAAGCCCCCGCCCGGAACCCGGCGCGCCTCGAGCGCCGGGCCGACGGAGCGGCCGTCCCGGAAGACCCGGAAGCGCGCCTCGGGGACCGGCGCAAGCATCCGCTCCGCAGGGAGGGAGGCGAACAGGCTGGCGGGCTCGCCGGCGACGGGCCGCCGGGGGGCGATGTGGACGCCGGCCTCGGACCCGGAGGCGTCTTCCCGGGGGGCGCGGTCCACCGCATCCACCAGCGGAGTGGGCGGATGACTCCGGGAGAGGTCGGACGGGGCGCCGGCCGGGCCGGCCGCCACCGAGCCGACGCCCTCCAGGCGACCGGCCAGGGCGAGGACGACCGCCGCGCCGAGCCCGAAGCCGAGCACGACCGTCGCGACGGCCAGGGCGACGCCGGCGAGGGACCAGGATGGCCGGGGGGGAGCAGAGGAGGTGGGGGGGAAGGGGGGAGGCACGCTCCCCGGGGCACCCGGCGCGGGATAGCCGGCGGCGGGAAAGGGAGCGGCGGGGGGAAGGGTCGCCGGCGTCGGCCGGG
>DAPKRP010000342.1:0-2098 GCA_031800515.1 Polyangiaceae bacterium LLY-WYZ-14_1
CCGTCTCCCCCCGCCAGGGCAGCATCGCGAACTTGTCGACGGTACCCACCACGAAGGACGGCAGCTCCCGGTAGACCTGCTCGTCGACGAAGACGACGGGGAGCCCATCCGGGCTCTGCCTGCCGCTGAAGGCGCAGCGGAAGTTCTTGCAGCCGACGACGACGGCTTCGTCCTTCCCCGCCCGGGGGACGATGCGGATGCTGTCCTTTCCGAGCTCGGTGCGGCACCAGGGGCAGTCGGTCAGGGGAAAGGGCGAGGTCGGGTGCCGGGACCGATCCGCCTTGTAGGCCTGGATCTGCGGCTTCACCGCGGCCAGCGTGTTCGCCGTCGCGCTGCTCCCCACCCAGAGCCCCACGGAGAACCGCACGTCTCCGAGGTCCGCGGCTCGCTCCCGGCGCAGCACCTCGAGGGCGCACATCAACGTCGCCGCCCGCGCCAGCTGGTCCAAGGTGAGGAGCCGCAGGGTGTACCGCAGCAGCACGGCGACGCCGAGGCCGCCGTCGGGTCGCCCTCGCCCGCGCAGCCGCCGGAGCAGGAGGGCGAAGGCGATCACGCCGAGATACGCCTCGGTCTTCCCGCCCCCGGTCGGGAAGAAGATGAGCTCCACGCGCCTGCGGTCCGGGTGCTGCCCGTCCGCGATCCCCCGAATGTTCGCAAGCAAAAACGCCAGCTGGAACAGGCGCCAGCGGGGGGCCCCCGTCGCGTCCGGGCGTTGCTTCCGGGCGGCCAGGGCCATCGCCCGATTGGCCAGCTGGAAGGCCAGCCGGAGCGTCTCGTCTTCGGCGACCAGTTCGATGCCGACGGCGATGCGCTCTCGGACACGCTGCGCCTCGTCGACCAGGGCGTCTCGGGTCTCTCGACGCGGCTCGCTGTCGAGGGAGATGTTCGCCTGCCCGTCGAGCCATTCGCCGTAGGCCGTGACCAAGGGTTCCAAAGCACGCCGAATCGCCGCCCCGTCCGGTAGCTCGGCCAGGGCGTCCATGCCGACCTCGACCCCGTCGACCTGCCGCGCCTGGACCCGCCGCACCTCGTGGCGGGGTAGCCAGCAGGTGCGGACCGCGGTGACCTGTGCGCCAGACCTGGCGCTGACCTCGACGGAGACCCCATGGCCCACGGCGAGCTCCGCCCGGTCCCGGAACTGGAGGTCGGCCACCCGGTCGTCCCAGTCGGTCCCGTGCTCGTCCCGGCGGTTCGGACGGCGGACGAAGCCCCCGGGACAGTGCAGCTCGAAGCCGACCTGGAACAGGAACGCTTCGTCCCTCTTGCCCTTCTCCGGCGAGGGCGGCCGGCGGTTCACCAGGAAGACGGAGACCGCTCGGGTCCCGGCGTCGATGCCGTGCTCCGGGGGCGCATCCTCGACCCGCCCTTTCAGCCAGACCCCGGAGGCATCCGGAACCATCACCCCGTCGACCAGCGCCTTGCCGTCGAGGGGCACCGTCACCTCGAAGGGCCCCCGGGGAAGGCGTCGCCACCGCTTCTTTTTCGACGCCGTCTCTCCTTCTTCTTCCGGCGCCGACTCCCGTTCATAGTCGGCGAAGGTCACCCGCGCCGTCAGCGCCGGTACCCCCGCCGGAACCAGCACGGACATCCCGATGGATGCGGGAAACCACTGCTTGTGCTTGGGCTCGGGGCCTTCGTCGGCAGCGTCTTCGTCGTTGGCATCGGACCCCGCGGGAAGCTCCGCGTCGCTCTCCGGGTCCTCCGGGTCCCGCCCCGCCTGGGGCGCGAGGAACCCCGTCAGGTACCAGCGGGAAGGCGGCAGCCGCAGCCGCTCCTCCCCGGACGCCGGATCGAAGGGACCGACGAGGTCCGCCTCGAGGGCCCCGAGCAGGTGCGCCCGAACGGCTTCCGGCGAGCTCGCCGTCGGCAGCGCCGCCCCCGCCCCGGGAGGCGCCGGGCGCGAGGACCGGGGCCTCCGCGGCGCCGCGAACGTCCTGGGCGCCGCAAAGGTCTTCGGCGTCGCGGGCGTCCCCGGCGCCGGCTCCCCCGGGGCGCGGGACGCAGACCTCGGCGGGGGCCGGCGCCGTGCCGACGGCCCCCCAGACAGCGTGGCGGCGATGCGCTCCGCCAGCGCCGGAGACGCCGACCCCGCCCCGAG
>DAPKRP010000343.1:0-7276 GCA_031800515.1 Polyangiaceae bacterium LLY-WYZ-14_1
CCCCGCCGGCGGACGAGGCCATGGCCGGGGGGGCGGCGGCGGGCCCCTGCGCGGCGGGACGGGTCGGCCTGCGGGATGGTGTCTGGAAGGCGGACCCACCCCTCCGCACCGTCGACGGTCCGCTCCCGGCCCTCGAGCGGCCGATGGCCTACGTCGTCTGCGGCAGCGGGCTCGGCGGTGCGGTCGTGGTCGACCTCGCCATCGGCCGAACCAAGGCCTACCCCCTTCGGGGCCGCCTGGTTCTCGACGGGCTGCCCCTCACCCCGTTTCTCCCTCGGGGGGCGGGGGAGGCCTCCGCCTCCGGCGAGGTCACCGGGGAGGTGCTCCTGACCGACGGAGGCATGCTCGCCCCGGACGGCCTGGTGGGAACCGCGCGCTTCGACCGGCTTCGCGTCGGGCAGCGGGGGATCGAGATCCGGAACGACGGCCCGGTGCGCATCGACCTCGTCCCCGGGGGCTTCGAGCTGACCCGAGTCGTCCTGGTCGGTCCCTCCTCTCAGCTCCGGGCGAGCGGCGGTGGCACCTATGCCGACGGCCTGGCGACGACCCTAGCGGGGGACGTCGACCTCGCCGTGCTCGGCACCCTGTCCCCGCTCGTGCTCCGCGCCGACGGCCGCCTCGGGATCCGGGTGAACGTCGACGGCCCCATGGCGGCCCCGGCGGTCTTCGGAAGTGCCGAGGTGGCCCAGGGCAGCCTCCGCGTCGCCGGCGTCCCCTTCCCCATCGACGACCTCGCCGGGCGGGTGAGCTTCAACGCCCGCCGCATCCTCATCGAAGGATTCGAGGCCCGGGTCGGCAGTGGCATGGTCGCCGTCGAGGGCGCCGCCCGCCTCGCCGGACGGGGGCTCGACGCCTACCGGCTCGAAGTCCAGGCGAGCGACCTCGCCTACCAGCCCCTCGACGGCGTGGAGGTCGGCGTCGGGGCCGAGACGGTGCTCTCCTGGGAACAGGGTCGGGAACGACCCCGGCTGGCCGGCACCATCTTCCTCGATCGGGCCCGCTACCGCCGGCCGATCGAGCTCTCCCAGTCCCTGAGCGAGCTCTCCCGGACCGGCCGAACCCGAGTGGAGAGCTACCGGCCCGACCAAGGGCTCGTCGACCTCGACCTCCGGGTGGTCGACCGGGCCCCCATCGTGGTGGCGAACAACCTCATCGACGCCGAGGTCCGCATCGCGGACGAAGAGCAGCCCTTCCGGATCGTCGGTACCGAATCCCGGATCGGGGTGCTCGGGACGATGGTGATCCCCCGGGGGATCGTCCATTTCCGAAACAACGACTTCGACGTCCGTCGGGGGGTGATCAGCTTCGACGACCGGACGTCGATCAGCCCGGAGTTCGACGTGGAAGCGACCACCGAGATCTCCCGGACCAACGACTTCGCCGGCGTGCGTTGGCTGGTCACCCTCCACGCCTTCGGGGCGAGCGACGCCTTCCAGCTCGAGACCCGGAGCGACCCGCCCCTGTCCCAGGAAGACCTCGTGCTCCTGCTGACCGTCGGCATGACCCGCGCGGAAGCCCAGCAGCTCCAGACCGGCGACCTGACGGGCACCGCGGCCCTCGAGGCCCTGGCGGCGGTGAGCCAGGTGGACCGGGAGATCCAGCGAGCCGTGCCGGTGATCGACGACTTCGGGATCGCCAGCCGCTACAGTCCCCTCACCAACCGCACCGAGCCCCAGGTGTCGATCGGCAAGCGCATCACGGAGCGGGTGCGGCTCTCCGCCGCCACCGGTCTCGGCCAGACGCGGGAGGTCCGGACCAGCGTCGAATGGCGACTGAGCGACGAGGCGAGCATCCAGGCGCTCTACGACAACGTGGACACGACGGGGACGGCGGCCTTCGGCAACGTCGGGGTGGACCTCCGGTGGCGCCTGGAATTCGAATAGGCCGGGTCGACGGGGGACCCTCCGGGAGCCGGGGGTCCCGGCGCGGAGATCCTCGTCGAGGCCCCGGCTTTCCCGCCCGGGTGCTGGCGGCGCTCCTGCTGGCCGCCCCCGGGGCCTCGGCGGTCGCGCAGATCCCCTCGGACCAGCTCGGCGCCACCATCGTCGACGTCGAGCTCGACGCCCCCGAGGGCCTTGTCCCGGATACCCCGACGCCACCCTTGCCCATCGGGGAGGTGCTCGGACCCCGGGTCCTGCGGGAGCTCGTCGGTGCCCTCGGCCGGACCGGCCGGTGGGCCGACGTGCAGGTGGAGGTGCTCCCCGTCGCCCCCGGACAGGTGCGGCTCCTCGCCCGGCTGGCCCCTCGGGTGGTACTCCAGCGCCTCGACCTGATCGGCCAGCAAGCCCTGGACCGGGATGCTCTGGTCCGGGCGATGGACCTGTCCCCCGGCGACGAGATCTCGCCGGAGGTCCTCGCCACCCGCACCACCGCCGCGGAACGCCTCTACGCCGAGGTGGGCTTCCCTTTGGCCCAGGTCGACGCCTTCGTCCGGGACACGGACGACCGCAGCCAGAAGGTCGTGGTCGTTCGGGTGGTGGAGGGGCCCCCGGCGCGGATCGGCGCCGTCCGCTTCAGCGGGTCGACGCCCCCCGAGCCGGCGCCCCTGATCGCGGCCATCGGCCTGACCCCGGGCACCCGCTTCGACCGCCGGGAGCTCGTGGAGGGACTTCGGAAAGGGGGGCGTTTCCTCCGGGACCGCGGCTGGCTCGAGGCGGAGGTGGGCGCGCCGGAGATGCCCGCCGCCGGGGCGACGGAGGTGGTGGACCTGACCCTGCCGCTCCACCTCGGCCCGCGCTACGGCGTCCGCCTGTTGGGCCGAGGGCGGGTCCCCCGGGGAGAGGTGGTGGACGCCCTCGACCTCGGCGAGGAACGCCTGGCCGGTCCAGCGAGCCTCGAGGCGATGACCGGCCGGGTGGTCGACGCCTACGTCCAGCGGGGGTTCCTCGACGCGAAGGTCCGGATCGAACGCCGGCGGGCCAGCCTCGACGACGCCCGACGAAGCGGGCGGGAAGCCGAGCTCGTCGTCTTCATCACCCCGGGGCCGCAGGTGGACGTCGCCGCCATCACCTTCCCCGGCGCCCGACATTTCGACGACGGATTCCTGCGTCGGGAGGTGATCAGCTACCTGGAGGAGGACCTCCCCGGCTCCGCCGTCTTCCAGCCCGTCGACCCGGAGGTGGCCGACACCGTGATCGCCCGGGCGCCGGGGACGAGCCCCCGGGACGATCGCCCCCCGCCCCTCGTCGTCGACCCTCGCCGGGTCTTCTTCGAGCCCACCTATCGGGAGGCGACCACACATCTGGAAGAGCTCTACGCCGCCGACGGCTACCTCGACGCCCGGGTCGGGCCTCCCCGGCTCCAGCGGGTCGAACCGGAGAGTGGGATCGCCGTCGTCCCCGTCGTCGAAGGCCCCCGGACCATGCTCGGCCAGATCACCGTCGACGGCCAAGAGGTGGTGGGCGGCGCCGTCCTGCTCCGGGAAGCGGCCCTGTCCCCGGAGATGCCCTTCAGCTACCTGACCCTGGAAGAAGCCCGGCTGCGGATCCTGGATTGGTACCGGGAGCGGGGATACCTCTTCGCCCGGGTCGAGCCGGACGTGGTGTTCTCCCCGGACCGCACCCGGGCGGACGTGACCTTCGAGGTGCTGGAACGCTTCGAGGTTCGGGTGGGGGAGGTGATCATCCGGGGCGCCGAGCGGACCAGCGAGGGCATGGTGCGGGAGCTCGTGGAGCTGTCCCCCGGGGACGTGCTGCGGCCTGCGAAGAGCCGGGCCAGTCAGGAGAGCCTGCTGGCCCTCGGGGTGTTCAGCTCGGTCACCGTCCAGCCGGACGCGCCGGACCTGCCGGAGCAGACCAAGGACCTGGTGGTCACCCTGACGGAGCGGCCCACCCAGTTCCTGGAGCTTCGGGGCGGCGTCTCCACCGGGGAAGGGGCCCGGGGGGGCTTCGAGTACGGCTACCGCAACCTCTTCGGACTGGCGATCTCCTTGAACGTCCGCGTCCAGCTCGCCTTTCAGTTCCTGATCGTCGACCCCGAGTTCCGGGAGCGCATCGAACGCCTGGGGTTGGTCGACCGTCTGGAGCGGCGGGTGAGCGCCGGCGTCGAGCTTCCTTGGATCCGGGGGCTCCCGGATACCCGCCTGGCCCTCGACCTGGTGAATCAGCGGGACAATCAGCGGGACTTCGGGCTGGACAAGAACGCCGCCGTCCTGACCTTGACCTGGCGGCCGGACCGGAGGCTCACCGTCACCGGTACGACGGAGCTCGAGAACAACGACGTCGACCTCTTCGTCGAATCCTCTCTGGACGAGCTACGCCAGACCATCGCCGACCCCCGGCTCCAGCAGCTGCTGCGGGTGCCGGAGGGCGCCTCGACCCTCTTCGCCGCGGGCCCGGCGGTGAGCGTCGACTTCCGGGACAGCCCCTTCAACCCCACCCGCGGATTCTTCGCCAGCGTCTCCGGGCAGTGGAACCGAACCCTGGTGACCGAGTCCTTCCCGATCTTCGACGAGTCGGACCCGCCCCAGACCGTCGGTTCCTTCGCCTTCCTCTCGAACTTCCTGAAGGTCTCGGTCACCGCCAACGGCTATCTGCCGCTAGCGGACGGGGTAGTGCTGGCGCTCCAGGGGCGCTGGGGGCGGATCATCCACCTGGACCCGGACAGCGAGACCTACCCGAACCGGGCGTTTTTCCTGGGCGGCGTCAACACCATGCGGGGCTACCTGCAGGATGCGATGTTCCCCCAGGACCAGGCGGAGGCCATCCTGTCTTCGGCCAACCGGGCCAACTGCGCCGTCGTCGACGCGGGAGGAGAGCTGCCCGGCGACGAGATCTGCCGCACCGTCGACAACACCACCCGGAACGCGGACACCTTCGCCCTGTTCCGCACCGAGCTGCGCTTTCCCCTCTTCGGCAACCTCCGGGGCGGCATCTTCATGGACCTCGGCAACCTCTGGCTCGAGCCGGATCGCCTCGACCTCTTGGCGCTTCGCCCCAACGTGGGCCTCGGTCTCCGGGTCGACACCCCCGTCGGCCCCCTGGCCTTCGACTACGGCTTCAACGTGGTCCGACGCGGGGGGCTCGACGAAAATCTCGGCGCCTTCCACTTTTCCATCGGCGTCTTCTGAGCCAGCCCTCGTCCCCTTTGCGCAACGTACCTCTCGGGTGCGGGTTGACGTCCGCCCGGGGATGGCCACGGTTCCGCCGGATCGACCCGGAGGTACGGCACCATGGCTACGACGGACGAGTCGGCGGACGCCACCACCCACCGCTTCGAGGCAGAGGTCACCCAGGTCCTACGCCTGGTGATCGACTCCCTCTATTCGAACAAGGAGGTCTTCCTCCGGGAGCTCTTGTCGAACGCCTCGGACGCCCTGGACAAGCGGCGATTCCGCGCCCTCACGGAACCGGCGCTCCTGCCGGACGGGACCACCCTGCGGGTTCGACTCCGCCCGAGCCCGGAGGCGGGCACCCTGGAGATCGCCGACAACGGCGTCGGCATGACCCGGGGGGAGCTGGTCGAACACCTCGGCACCATCGCCAAGAGCGGGTCGAAGGCATTCCTCGAGCAGGTACGAGCCCAGGGGGGGACGGCGGATCTGACGCTCATCGGCCAGTTCGGGGTCGGCTTCTACAGCGCCTTCCTGGTCGCCGACCGCGTCGACGTGGTCACCCGGGCCGCCGGCACGGACGACCCCGCCGCCGCCCACCGCTGGTCGTCGACGGGCGAGCAGGACTACACGATCGCCCCGGCGGAACGGGACGAGCCGGGCACCAGCGTCGTCCTCCATCTCCGTGCGGAGCATCGGGGGTTCCTCGAAGAGCATCGGCTTCGCGAGCTCGTCGCCCGCTATTCCGACTACCTGGGCTACCCCGTGGAGCACGTCTCTCCGGACGACCCGGAGGCCGAGCCGGCCACCCTGAATCAGGGCAAGGCCCTCTGGCAGAAGCCGCCATCGGAGGTCAGCGACGACCAGTACCGGGAGTTCTACAAGCACGTCACCCACGACTGGGAAGACCCCCGGGCCTGGAAGCACTTCAAGGTCGAAGGGACCCAGCAGTTCGCCGGGGTCGTCTTCGTCCCGAAGCGCGCCCCCTTCGACATGTTCCTGCCGGACCAGACCCACGGCATCCGGCTCCACGTCCGCCGCGTCTTCGTGATGGACGACTGCGACGAGCTCCTGCCCCGCTGGCTTCGTTTCGTCCGCGGGGTGGTCGACTCGGAGGACCTGCCCCTGAACGTCTCCCGGGAGACCCTTCAGGACTCGGGGGTCGTCCGGACGATCCGCAAGCAGGTCACGAAGCAGGTGCTCGCCGTGCTGTCCGACCTGGCGGACAACGAGCCCGAGGCATACGACGCCTTCTGGCGCACCTTCGGTGCGGTGCTGAAGGAAGGCCTGACCTTCGAGCCGGAACGGAAGGGCGCCCTGCTGCCCCTTCTCCGGTTCCAGAGCTCGACCTCGGAGGGCAAGCTGGTGTCCCTGTCGGAGGCCCTGGGGAACCGGAAAGAAGGCCAGGAAGCGATCTACTACGCCCTCGGGGAATCCGTCCGCCAGGTCGAGACCAGCCCCCACCTCGAAGCCCTGCGGAAGCGGGGTTGGGAGGTGCTCTACCTGACCGACCCGGTGGACGCCTGGGCCGCCCAGGCCCTGGACGAGGTCGACGGGGTGAAGATCCTCGACGCGGCCAGCGCCGAGCTGCCGGTGGAAGCCGGGGCCGAAGACGCCGACCCGGACCGGGTCGAGGAAGAGCGCAAGGCCCAGGAAGACGCCCTCTCCGGCGTGCTCGCCCGCATCCGAGTGGTGCTCCAGGACCACGTCGCCGAGGCCCGGGTCTCCCCGAGGCTGACCGATTCCCCCGCCTGTCTCGTCGTGCCCCCGGGGGGCCTCCAGCCGTTCCTCGAGCGGATGCTACGGAACGCCCAGCAGGACATCCCGGAACAGAAGCGGATCCTCGAGGTGAACCCTGATCACCCGGTGATCGAGCGGCTCCGGGCCCTTCACGGCGAGGATCCGGACCGGCATGGGGCGGAGATCGACGACACGATCCGGCTCCTCCATGATCAGTCGTTGATCCTCGAGGGGACCCCCCTTCCGGACCCGGCGGGCTTCGTCCGACGGCTGAACGACCGACTGTCGCGCTGACCCGGAAGCTCGGACCGGGTTTGCGCCGTCACTGGCGTCGGGCCGGGGCCCCGGAGGAACGACTTCCGCCGCTCGGACGAGGCTGGACCCGCGCCGGGGGCGAGGGCGACGAGCGGGAACGGGTGCTCGGCGAGGACGAGCGCTGGGGCGTCCGACGACGGCGGTCCGGAGCGGCCGTCGGGCGGGGCGAGG
>DAPKRP010000344.1:0-5034 GCA_031800515.1 Polyangiaceae bacterium LLY-WYZ-14_1
CGAGGCGCTGGGGGCCGTGCTCCGGGTCCCCGCCGAGGGGGTCCTCACGGACGAAGTCCGGGACGGCGGAGCGGCTCTCCCCCCCACTCGAGCCCTCCTCGGGGGAAGCGGCGGTGGATGGGCCGCGATCCTCTGCCCGGGAGCTCGGTGGGATCGCCAGCAGCCCGGGGAGGCCGGCGCCCAGGATCGCGGCGAGCATCAGGGGGCGCGACGAGGTGGGACGGCCCCTTCGGGCAGGGAGCGCCGACGGGGCGAGGCGGGCCGCCCGGAACCGGCGCCAACCCGGACCGAGCTTCCGGGCAGAGGGACGAGGCGAACCCATCCCCGAAAGGTGGCAGCTCTCCGGGGGACGTCGACGTAGGACGCCGGGTGGCGCACCCTTCACCAGAGGGCCCCGGCGACCGACTCATGCGGGGCGCCGCCCCGCGATCCGAGGGAACGTGAGCCAGGAACACCCGAGCCAGTCTAGGGAAGACGGGGGGAGCGATTCGGAGGAAGCCCCGGGACCGAAGACCCCGGACACCCTCCGCACCGGCGCCGACGCGCCACCGGTCCGGGGCGATGCACCGCCGGGGGGTGTCGACGCCCCCTCCGGCCCGGATCCGCTGGTCGGTACCGTCATCGACGACCGCTACCGGATCGAGCGAACCATCGGCGAGGGCGGGATGGGGATCGTCTACCTGGCGACCCACGTCGTGCTGAACAAGCGCCTGGCGGTGAAGGTGCTGCGCCGGGACCTGGCCCACGACGGGGAAGTGGTGCAGCGCTTCGTCCAGGAGGCCCAGTCGGCGAGCGCGATCGGCCACGAGAACATCGTCGACATCAGCGACTTCGGGCGACTCGAAGACGGGTCCGTGTACTTCGTCATGGAGTACCTGGAGGGCCAGGACCTGAGCACCCTGATCGAGACCGGCGACCTCCGGCCCGACGGCCCCACCCTGCGCCTGGTGCGGCAGCTCGGAGGCGCCCTCGCCGCGGCCCACGACCGGGGGATCGTCCATCGGGATCTGAAGCCGGACAACGTCTTCGTCGTCCAGCGGGGGAACGGAGAACGGACGGTCAAGGTCCTGGACTTCGGGATCGCCAAGGTCGCTGGCGCGACGGGGAAGCTCACCCGGACCGGGATGGTCTTCGGTACGCCCCACTACATGTCGCCGGAGCAGGCGTCGGGGCAGGAGGTCGATCAACGCACCGACATCTATGCCCTGGGCGTGATCATGTACGAGATGTTCACCGGCAAGGTGCCCTTCGACGCGGACACCTTCATGGGCATCCTCAGCAAGCACATGTTCGAAGCGCCGGTCCCTCCGAGCCAGCGCATCGAATCCCTGGACGGGGAGCTCGGGCCGATCGAGCACGTCATCCTGAAGGCGATCGCCAAGCGCCCGGAAGATCGCTACCAGACCATCGGGGCGCTCCTCGACGACCTCGACGTGATCGAAGGGGGCGGCCAGGTCGCTGCGCCGGATCCGGCGACCCACACCCGGACGGACCCATCCACCGCGTTCTCCGTGCCGTCCGTCGGCAGCGCGATCGCAGCGACCACCCGGGGGGCCGATTCCCTGCCGCACATCCCTGGCCTGGGTCGTGCCGGAGGGGGCGGCGGCCCCTCCCGATGGGTGCTCGGCGTCGGTGCCCTGTTCGCCTTTCTGGTCGTCCTGGGCGGGGCGGCGGTGACGGCGATGGTCGCCTTCGGCGGGCAGAAGCAGGAACGGCCCGATGGTGCCTCCATCGTCGCGCCACCCGCCGTCGCCGCCCCGGCGGCCGGGGATCTCCGGACGCCCCCCTCCCCCGGAGCCGACGGGGAAGGCGGCGGCGGCGACCCGACCGGGACGCTTCCGGAGATGGTCTCCCTGGAGAGCGAGCCCCCGGGGGCCGAAGTCCTGGTCGCCGGCGCGGTGGTGGGCAACACGCCGACGCGGCTCCCGCGACCCCTCGAGGGTCAGCCGCGGGAGCTCGAGATCCGGCTCCCCGGCCACCGGCAGAAGGTCGTCCGCCTGAGCGCCGAGAGTCCCCGCGTCCTGAAAGTGCGCCTCGAGGAGGCGCCCCGGCGGCCGAGTCGCCCGGCGACGGGGAACCGTCCCCCGGAGCCGACGGCGGCGGCGGAGGGGCCGGCGTCTCCGCCGTCGAAGGGCTCCGGTCGTGGGGGCCGCAGGGAGGAGAGCGGCGGCGATGACCGGGGCGACGGAATCCCTTCGACGACGATTCGCAGCGAGGTCGTCGACCCGTGGGCGGAGTGACCCCGCGTCGTCCGGCCGCCCTCCCTCGACGGGCCCCGGCGGCGGAGCTCGCCGTCCTCGGGGTCACCGTCGCCCTGGTCGCCTGCGGTGGCTCGGCCCCGGCGACCCGGGAGACCACGACGAGCGCCGCGGCCCCTGGCCGGAGCCCGAGCCGGCCGGGTAGCGCCCCCGCCGCGGGCAGCGCGCCGGTCCAGGTGTTCGACACGTCGACCATCCCGGCGTCCGAGCTCGCCACCGCCTGGGGCCCGGCCGCGAGGGCCTACACGACGGCGGACCAGCCCGCCCCCCCGGTCACGGGCCCGCGGAGGTTCGTTCACCGCGCCGTCGAACGAGCGGCCGAGGACGCGTCGCTTCGACCCGACGGCCGCCTGGATCGCCTGGCGGAGGCCGTCGGCCGCTGGGTCGTCCGGCAAGATCGCACGCCGCCCCACGGCCTGGTCGAGGCCCTGAGCCGACGCCTCGGGCTGGTGGAGCCGGCACCCCACCTGCTCGTGGTGGGCGGCCCGGCCGGCTCCGAGGCCCTGGCGGAGCAGGTCCGCGCCGGCCTCGACGACCTCCTCCCTCGCCAACCCTACAACCGGATGGGAATGGCGGTGGTTGTCGACGGTCCCGGCCACGCGGTCGTCGTCGTCTGTCTATCGTCCCGGTGGGTCGAGCTAGCGGGACGGATCCCTCGCCGGCTCGGCGACGGCGAGACGGTGACCATCGACGCCAGGCTGACCGGTGCCTTCCGCCGCCCCCTCCTCGTCGTGCAGTCGCCGAACGGCGAGGTCGACCGGTTTCCGGGGCGGGGCGGGCGCCAGCTCTCGAGAGCGCTCCGCCTCGATGGCCGAGGCATCCATCGGATCGAGCTCCTGGGGGTCGGGCCCCGGGGGGACACGGTCATCGCCAACTTCCCCGTCGCGGTGGACACGGACCCGGACGACCTGCTCCGGGTCGCCCTGGGACCGGCCGCGAACAGCGAGGTGTCGACCAGCGCCGAGATGGTGGCGCGGCGGCTCCGGGGGCTGGTGGCGGAGGCTCGGGCCCAGGCCGGCGTCGCCGCACTCGACGTCGACGAAGACCTCGCGGCGGTGGCCCGACGGCACGGTGAGGACATGGTCGCGCACCGCTTCGTCGGGCATACCTCCCCCAGCACGGGCACCGCCGCCGACCGGGTTCGGGCGGCTGGGATCCGCGCCGACCTCGTCCTCGAGAACATCGGCCGGGGCTACGGGGCCCAGGAGATCCATCAGGGGCTCCTCGACAGCCCGGGACACCGGGCGAACCTCCTGGACCCGGAGGTGACCCACCTGGGGATCGGCGTCGTCCGGGAGCTCGAGGGAAGCCGTTACGCGTTCGTCGCCACGCAGTTGTTCGTGCGACGCCCGGAGCCGGTGGACCTCGATGCGGCCCGGGCGGATCTCGGCGCCCGCATCGCCCGGCTTCGGGATGCCGAGGCCGTCTCGCCCCTGCGCCGAGACGCCGCCCTCGACCGCGCGGCCGCCCGCGCCGCGACCCAGTACTTCGACGAGCCGGGCCGGGCCGAGCCTTGGATCCTGGACCGGGCCGCCCGACGCGTGGAGGGGCGCTACCGACGCGTCGCCGGCGTGCTCTCCCTGGTCCGCCGGGTGGATGACGCGACGGACGTCGAAGTGCTGCGCGACCGCCGGGCGGACGCCGTCGGCATCGGGGTCGCCCAGGGGGAGCGGCCGGGGGTCGAGCCCGGCGTGGTCGCGGTCGTCTTCCTAGTCGCCTGGGACGAATGACCCGCCGCGGGTCGTCCGCTGGCTTCCGGGGAGGCCACGATGGCGACGAGGTCAGTAGGCGAGGTTGCCCTTCGATTCGTCCGTCTGCTGGGAGCCGGCGAGGTCGGCGTAGGTGTAGGCCTCGTGCACCTTGAACGCCTCGCCGGAGTCGGCGAGCACGACGACGTCCACGGGCCCGGGGTCTTCCCGGGAGGGCACCGTCGCGAGCAGGGTGTTCTCGTCGACGATGGTCACGGATCGGGATACCTGGTTGCCGAAATAGATCCGATAGCCGACCTCGCTCTTGAAGTTGCGCCCTTTGATCTGGACCGGCTGCTCTCCCTGAAGGGAACCGGTGCGGGGCTCGAGGTCGGTGATCGCCATCTCCCCGTCGCCCTCGCAGCCCGCCGCCAGGGTCAGCGCGAGGGCGGCGAGGGGGCAGGCGAGCCCCCAGCCGAAGGGACGGTGGTGAGGACGGCGGCCTCCAGCGTTCAGGCGGGCGAGGATGGACGACACGGCGCGGGACGCTACGCCGCTCCGAGGCGCCGGGTCAACACGTGGGATCCCCCCGCGCCGTGCGGCTCCCGTGGGTCGCGCCACCCCTTCCGTCGAGGGTCGCGGAACATCCACCCGGTTCCCGGGCTCCCTGCTATGGTGACGTTCCTCTGCCAGCCCATCGCCGGTAGAGGAGGCGGTCGTCGCCGTCGTCGTCGGACGCGCCGACCGCTGCGATCGGAAGCCCGCCTTGCTTCCCCTGCTTCCCCCGACGAGAGGATCCATGGCGTCGACGAAAAAGCGCAAGCGCAAGCAGAAGGTCAGCTTCGTGCGCTCCGAGCCGCCCCGGGCGAGCGGCAACACCAACGTGATCGCCTTCCCCAGCCAGGCCCCCGGGCGCGCCTCGGACCCGCCGCCGGGACGGTCGAGCCAACCGTCGGCGCTGCCGAGCGCGCAGCCTCGGGCGTCCATGGCGCCTGAGCCCCTGCCGGAAGCCGTCCACCGGACGTCGATCATCCAAGCCGAGGTAGCCGACGTGGTCGGCGACGAGGTCGCGGACGCCGCCCCCGCCC
>DAPKRP010000345.1:0-2244 GCA_031800515.1 Polyangiaceae bacterium LLY-WYZ-14_1
GGCCGTCGGCGAGGCCATCGACCTCCGCCCCTGCCGGTTGGCCCCAGGGCGCCGGCCAGTCCGGCGGGAAGACGAGGTCCAGGGCCCGGACCCGATGGCCCCCGTCGGCGAGGGCCCGCACCAGGTGACGGCCGAGGAAGCCGCCACCGCCGGTGACCAGGCAACGACCGAGCGGCCCCTCGGTCACCGCCGGCCCGGGGAAGGCGGCTCGGCGGGCACCTGGCGGCCGAGGTTCCAGGCCTCGACGGGCCAGTGCCGCCAGGCGACGCGGTGCAGGGTGGCGATGGCCTCCGGATCCGCGAGGAGACGAGCCCGCTCTTCCCGGGAGAGCCCGGCGGGCCCGCGCTGCACCGCCCGGTCGATCCACCCCGGCGGCGTCCCCGGAGGCCCCGCCCCCTCACGCCGGAGCTGGGCGACGTAGGCCTCGTTCAGCACCGGGTCGAGCACCACGTCCCGAAAGCGACTCGCCGCATCGTCCGCCAGGAGCGGCTCGAGCTCCCGGGCGCGCCGCAGCACCGGCGGCGGGCGGCCTTCGACGGGCGTCGCGAAGAGGCCGAGGCGGCGGGTCGCCTCCCCCAACCAGCGGCTCGAGACCGCGGCGTCGATCGGCGCGGCCAGCAGGAGGGGCGCCCAGAGCGGGGCCAGCCAGGCGAGCAGCTCCGGGCGGTCCGGCCCGACGACGAAGGCCGCCCCGCCCACGGCGAGGCCGAGGAGGGTCGCCCCGAAGGTGCGCCGGACCAGGTCGAAGCCCCGCGCAGGCCCCCGGGACGAGGCCCCGGGGCGACGCCGGGAGGGCCCCCAGGTGACCGCCCGACCGGCGAGCACGGCTAGGGTGAACCCGGTGTGGGCGACCGCCATCCGGGGGGCCAGCAGGGCCATGGTGGCGAGCTCCCCGACGGTGGAGGCGAGGAGCCCGAAGAGACCGCCGAATCCCCGGCGTCGCTCCCGGCCGCCGAAGAGCGCCCGGCCGACCCCGAGGAGGCGTGGCCAGACCAGAAGAAGGGCGCTTCCGGCCAGGACCCCGAGCAGCAGACCCCGGTCGGCCTCGCCCTGGGGCCACCCGGGCAGGACGGCGACGGCGAGGCCGACGAAGACCAAACCGAGGGGCGCCGTCAGATAGGCCAGCGCGCCGAGCAGCAGATGGATCCGGCTCATCGGGTGCAGACCCTGGGCGGCGAAGACCCGCAGGTGCTGGAAGTTGCCTTGGGACCACCGCCGGTCCCGGGCCAGGAAGGATGCGGGGTCCGGCGGGGGCTCTTCGAAGCTGTCCTGGATCTCCGGGGCGAAGCGTACCTCGTGGCCCCCGCGGCGGATGAAGGCCGCCTCGACGAAATCGTGGCTGAGGATGTGCCCCCCGAGAGGCGGCGGCCCCGCCAGAGATGGCAGCCCCCCGCTTTCGAGGAAGGCGGACGTCCGGATCATCGCGTTGTGGCCGTAGTAGTTGGCGGCGTCTCCGGACCACTCCCCCAGGCCGCGGAGGAAGAGGGGGTCGACGAGGGCGCTCGAAAACTGGAGGGCGCGGGCGAAGGGCGTCTGGCCGCGGACCAGGGAGACGGGCGCCTGAAGCAGGCCCAGGGTCGGCTGCGCTTCGAGGCGACGCACCAGTCGCACCAACGCCTCCCCGGACATCAGGCTGTCCGCGTCGAAGACGGCGAAGTAGGCGTACCGATGGCCCCAACGCTCGCAGAAATGCTGGACGTTGCCCGCCTTCTTCCCGACGTTGCTTCGCCGCCGGCGATAGTAGACGGGGACCGGATACGGGGCGTCCGACGGCTCGTCGGCGGGGTCGTCGTGCTCGGTCCGGGGGGCGCCGGGAACAGGGTCCTCGGCGAGGTCGACCATCCCGACGACGCGGCGCCAGGCGCGTTCTTCGGCGGCAGCGTGGAGCGGGTCCCGGGTGTCGCTCAGGACGAAGATCTCGAACGCCCGACCTCCCGGCGTCTCGAGGAGGGATTCCCGGAGAGCGGCCACCCGGGCGAACACCGGGGCGACGGCCTCCTGGTAGATGGGGACGGCGATGGCGGTACGGGGCAGCCCGGGCGGGGCCGGGGAGGACGCGGGGCGGACGCGCGCTTCGGATCGTCGGCATCGACCGGCCCGCCAGCCCGACCAGGCGCCCCAGGTGGCGACGAAAGCGGCCTGCCCGCCGAGGGCGACCAGCAGGGTCCAGAGCGCTAGCAGGCAGAGCTCCGTCCAGCGCAGCCCGTCCCGGGCCGCCAGGGGCGCGAGGAGGGCGGCGAGGCC
>DAPKRP010000346.1:0-2963 GCA_031800515.1 Polyangiaceae bacterium LLY-WYZ-14_1
GCGACGTGGTGGTGACCTCCACCCGTGAAGAGGTGGTGGGCCTGGACCTCGCCAGCGGCTCGGTCCTCTGGCGGCGGCCGACGGAAGGGCTCGCCTTCGTCGGCGCGAGCCGCGCGGGGGATGTCATCGCCTTCGTCGGCAACGTCGGCGCCTCCGGCGGCGAGGTCCGGGAGTCCCGGGTCGCTGCGGTGGACGCGCGGACCGGCGGCGGACGGTGGGACCACCAGATCTCCGCCGTCCTCGGGCGTCCAGCGGCCCGGGGGGCCTACTTCTTCATCCCCTGGGACCGGCAGAACATCGCCGTCCTCGACGCGACCTCCGGGGACGAGCTCGTCCGCCTGCGGTCGACGGACGACGTGATCGACTGGGTGGAAGCCGGCCCGGCCGGCGTCTTCTACGGCTCCCAGGGCATCTATCGACTGACCGAGGACACCTGGAAGGGCACCCGGGAAGACGCCGTCTACCGAGAGCCCCCGATCCCGGATGCCCCCCGGGACCCCTTGGTCGAAGCCGACGCCTTCTTCCCGGAGCCGGGGATGCGCTCGGCTCGAGGCAAGATCCGCATCTACCACGAGCCCCGCCCCGGTCCCGGAGCCCTCGGTGAGCCCATCGCCGTCGTGGGCGATACCTACTACTTCGTCTATTTCCGATACGTCTACGCCTTCGACGGGGCGAACCGGCTGCGCTGGGCCACGATGCTCCCGGACACCATCGTGAGCGCGCAGCCGTTGGAGGAAGGCTTCCTCGTCGTCACCGAGTCCGGCGCGGCCCGCGTCCTCGGCCTCGCCGACGGGGCCGAGGTCTGGAGCCAAGAGCTGGGCACGGAGCTCGCGTCCCTGAGCCTCAGCGCCGACTCCTTCGACCCCGCCGGCGTCTCGGCGCCCCAGCTTCCCGGGGGAGGCGTCCCCGGGGGCAGGACGCCGGGCGACGGTCTGCCGGCGGACGAGGGCGACGGCGGCGAGGGCGATGATGGGGAGCCCAACGCTGGTGACGACGTCGCAGCCGCCGGGGACGACGCGGCGGAGGCGGCGACGGACGATCCGTCGGAGGCCGTCGCGGACGCCGACGCTGGGGAACCGACCGCCGCGCCGGCGACCTCGACGGGGGCCGCGTCGGCAGAGCCTTCTTCCATCGTCGCGCCTGGCGCGGACCCCGCCGAGGTGCAGCGCAGCCTGGTCCGGCTGGCGACGGATCCGGACAACCGCCTGGTACCCGGGCGGGCCTACGCGATCTCCCTCCTGGCCCGCCTCGAGGCCCCGGAGATCACCCGGGAGCTGCTCGACCTCTATGCCCAGCGCTCCATGCCGAGCGCCTTGCGGGACGCCATCGTCGAAGCCCTCAAGACCCGGAAGAGCGGCTCCGAGTACCTCGTCGCGGCGCTGGACCAGAGGTACGACTTCCTCGACGGCACCCAGTCCCCGCCCCTCTCCCTCATCGTTCCCTCCCTGATCGAGTCGAACGCGACTCAAGCGGTCCCCGGGCTCGTCCGCCAGCTGGAAGACCACGAGACGCCCATCGGCGTGCTCCCCCTCCTGGTCGAGGCCGTGGCCGTCCTCGGCGGAGAAGCGGCCCAGCCGACGATCCGGCGGTTCCTGACCCTCTACCGGGCCGACAGCACCTTCGGCGAGGATCCCCGCGCCCTCATCGAAGCCTCCGATGCCGTGTTCGAGACCCCGGGGGAGGACGGCCGGGACTACCTGCAGGCGGTGGCGGCGAAGACCACCACCCTGGAACCGTTGCGGGCGCATATCGACGCTCTGTTCCGGGCGGAGGCGGAGCGGGCCGCGAACGCCGGCTTCGAAGAGGTCGCGGAAGCCGAGGCGGAGACCACCCGGCTCCAAGAAGCGCTCCTCGCCGGCCGCCCGGAGAAGCTGACCCAGGCCCAGATCCAGGCGGAGTTCGCCGGGAACGCCGACATCCTCCGGGAATGCATCATGGAGGAGATCGAACGCGACCCGAAGCTCGGCCAGGTGCGCTTCGTCTTCATCATCGACGCCGACGGCATTCCCCACGACTTCGCCATCACCCCGCCGACGGACGCCTTCGTCAACTGCGTGGAGCCCGTCGTCCGGGACTTCCGCTATCCGGAGGTGAAGCAGAAGCGCCAGTTCGCCACGGTGACGCTCCAGATCCGCTCCGGCGACGACGCCCAGCTCGAGCAGGATGCGCAGGAGTGTGGTGAAAACGACCCCTGGTGGACCTGCTATCGGGCGGTGGACGCGACGGGCCAGTCCCTGGAGGTCGCGGTCTCCTCCGACGCGCAGCCCTGGTGGACGGAACGGGAACCGCCTTCTTGGTACGTGCCCACCTCCGAGCTGCGCCGCCGGGCGGTCGCCGGGGCCGGGATCGACGACGACTGCCCGCCGGAGATGCCCAACTGCGCTGCTGGCCGGACCCAGACCGAGGCAGACGGCGAGCAGACGGCGGGAGCCGGAAGCGGCGATGCCGGGGAAGGCGACGACGCGGAAGCCGGCGAAGAGACCCCCTGGTGGCTCGACGCCGCCGGCGGGGACGAAAGCGGCGAGGCAGAGGCCCAAGGCGAGAGCGCCGGCGAGTAGTCAGCGACGCCGGCGCCCGCCGGGTTCCCGGACCGACCTTCCGGGCAGGGCGGCTAATACCCCTGCCCGGAAGTTCAAAACCGAAGTTCCGGGCAGGGGTACTAGCTGGCGTAGCGCGGGTCGCCGGGCTCGAGCTCGAGCGTCTCCCGGATCTCGCCGTAGCGGTTCGAGATCGAGCCGACGGCGACGCCATAGCGCTTGGCGACGGACGCCTGGGTCACCCCGTGGACCCCGTGCAGGAGCGCGATCGCGTATTCGACCGCGGCCGCGAACACCTCTGGCTTCTGGATGCGGGGGGCTCGGCTCTGGTGAAAGTCCGCCCAGAGGGCCCGCGCCGAGGCGACCTGCCGCGCGGAGAACCCGGCTTCCCGCATGCCCCGTTCCAGGTGCCGTTCGACCTTGCCC
>DAPKRP010000347.1:0-3399 GCA_031800515.1 Polyangiaceae bacterium LLY-WYZ-14_1
GCTCGTGCACGCGCGGATGATGACCCAACGGGGTCGCCGGGTGCTCCGCGTCCTGATCGACCGGGAGCCTCCTCCCGGGGGGGACACGACGGTCCCCGGCAGCGGGGTGACACTGGCGGATTGCACGGCGGTCAGCCGAGAGATCGGGGCCGTCCTCGAAGACCGGGACGACCTCGTCCCCGGCGCCTACGAGCTCGAAGTGGGCTCCCCGGGGGTCGAGCGTCCGCTCCACCGTCGGCGGGATTTCGAACGATTCGCCGGGAAAGAGGTCCGGGTGGCCACCCGGACGCCGATCGACGGTCGGCGGCGATTCACCGGGCGCCTGCTCGGCGTCGACGGGGCAGAGGTCCGGGTCGACGTCGAGGGCGTCGGGGACGAGATTCGCATCCCCCTGGACGCGATCTCCAAAGCGAATCTGGTCTTTCGGTTCTGAGCCATCCCGGCTCAGCCGACGGTCCGGGTCGGCCTTCCGCCACCCGGTCGAGAGGTACAGGGATGCAGCAGGGTTCGTTCACGCTCCAACACGTCATCGACCAGGTCAGTCAGGAAAAGGGCATCGAGCCGTCCGTCCTCGTCGAGGCGACGGAGCAGGCGATTCTCACCGCGGCGAAGCGGACCTTCGGGATGAATCGGGAGCTCGAAGCCCGGTACAACGAGGACACGGGCTGGGTCGACCTCTTCCAGTACATGGTCGTCGTCGAGGACGTGGAGTCCGACGAGCGGGAGATCCACGTCGAGGACGCGAAGCGCCACGGTCTCGAAGCGGAGGTCGGCGAGGAGCTCGGCTTCCAGATCTTCTACCGGCCGGAGGACATGGACCGGGCCCGGGAACAGGACCGGGAGTTCGGCGACCTCCTCAAGCTCCAGCAGCATCGGCGGGGCTTCGGCCGCATCGCCGCCCAGACGGCGAAGCAGGTGATCATCCAGCGGGTCCGGGACGCGGAGCGGGAGCGGATCTTCAACGAGTTCAAGGACCGCCGGGGGGAGATCATCACCGGCGTCGTCCGACGCTTCGAGCGGGGCAACAACATCATCGTCGACCTCGGGCGGAACGTCGAAGCCATCCTGCCGCCCCGGGAGCAGACCCCCCGGGAGAGCTACCGGCCTGGGGACCGCATCGTCGCCCTGCTCAAGGACATCGACCGGGAAGCCCGGGGGCCGCAGCTCATCCTCTCCCGGACCGACGTCGGCCTCCTGGTGAAGCTCTTCGAGATGGAGGTCCCGGAGATCTACGAGGGTATCGTCCGGATCGTCGCCGCCGCCCGGGAGCCCGGAGCGCGCTCGAAGATCGCGGTCAGCAGTCGGGATTCGGACGTCGATCCCGTGGGCGCCTGCGTCGGGATGAAGGGCTCCCGGGTCCAGGCGGTGGTCCAGGAGCTTCGCGGGGAGAAGATCGACATCGTCCCCTGGGACCGGGATCCGGCCCGCTTCGTCTGCAACGCGATCGCCCCAGCGGAGGTCGTCCGGGTGGTCATCGACGAGGGCAACGCCCAGATGGAGCTGGTGGTCCCCGACGCGAAGCTCTCCCTCGCCATCGGTCGGCGAGGTCAGAACGTGCGCCTCGCCTCCCAGCTCACCGGCTGGCGCCTCGACATCATCAGCGAGAGCCGCTTCCGACAGATGGAGGACGAGGCGATGGCCGCCCTGTCCGCGATCCCCGGGGTCGACGCGGAGCAGGCCAAGGCCATCTACAAGATGGGCTTCCGAACGCTGGACGAGATCGCCGAAGCCTCGGAGCGGGAGCTCGCTTCGATCCCGGGGATCGGCGAAGAGTACGCCGTCGAGCTTCGAGGCCGCGCCGCCGAGGCCCTCGAGAGCCAGCGCCTCGCCCGTCTCGACGAGCTCGCCCAGAGCCGCGAGGAGGTCACCGACCGGGACCGCCTGATGTTGATGGCCGGCATGAGCGAGCGGGTCGCCGAAAGCCTCGAGGCGGCGGGCTACCGCACCCCGGAGGACATCCACCGGGAAGAGGAGCCGGACCGCCTCGCCCTTCGGGCCCAGCTCGATTCGAGCCGGGTCCAGTTTCTACAGGACGCCGCCGCCCGCTTCGTCGAGGTGGAATGGCCGCCCGTCGAGGCTGGGCGGGCCGCCCTCCCGGAGCCCGAGCCCGAGGTGGAAGACGCCTCGACGGCCGGGGGCGCCGATGACGGCGCTCCGGACGGGGAGGCCCCCGCCTCTCCGGGGGACGCCTCGGGGTCGTCCCCCGGCGCCCCCCCGAGCCCGAGCGCCAGCGGCGCCGGGACGGAAGAGACGAACGTTTGAACCTTGCGGATCGAAGGGCTGAGCCGAACGCGAGACCGTGCTAGGCCGCCCGCCCCGACCGGATCGAAGAAAAGCCCAGGACCTGTGCATCTCCAGCCCGTCGTGAACCAACCCCACGCCCCCCCTCCGAGGGACGAGCCGACCCGAACCTGTATCGGGTGCCGGGCCCGTGCGCCCCAAGGGGACCTGCTGCGGGTGGTGGCCTCCCCGGACGCCCCCCCTCGGGTGGTGGCGGACGTCCGGGGCCGGCTGCCGGGCCGGGGGGCCTCGGTCCATCCCACCCTGGACTGCCTGCGTCGGGCGGTGAAGCGCCGGGCCTTCGGGCGGGCGCTTCGCCGGCCGGACCTCGCGGACGTCTCCGCCGCCGACCTTGCTCGACAGGCGGCGGATACCTATCTCTCCCGAGCGGAAGGTCTGCTCGGGGCGGCCCACCGGACCGGCGCGGCGGTGTACGGCACCGACGCGACCCGGGAGGCCATCCGCGCCGGGCGGGTGGCGTTGTTGCTGGTGGCCTCGGACGCGGAAGGACGGCGCGACGAGATCGCGTCGGCCCTGGAGCGCGCCGGCGGCCGGGCCCTGGCCTTCGGAACGAAGGCGTCCCTGGGCTCGGTGTTCGGCCGCGCCGAGGTCGGCGTCGTCGGCGTCCACGCCGGTTCCTTCGTCGAGCCCATTCGCGACGCGGTGACCCGGGCGACCGCGCTTTCGGAGGCTGTATGAGCAAAGTGCGCGTCTACGAGGTCGCCCGGGAGCTCGGGCTCCAGAACCGGGACCTGGTTCAGCGCCTGTCGTCGATGGGCATCCAGGTCAGCAATCACATGAGCGCCCTGGATCCTGCCGAGGTGGATCGGATCAAGCGGTCCTTCGACCGGGACAAATCGGAAAAGACGGTGGAGGAGCGCATCCGGCCCACCGTGGTCCGGCGGCGCACCGTCCAGCCGCGGAAGCGCGCCGCCGCCGCGGACCAGGACGCGGCGCCCGCCACCGCCGCCGAAGGCCGGTCTCCGACGCGGGAGACCGCCGCGACCGCCGCCTCCCCGGCGCCCCGGCAGCCCACGCGACCGACGCCTCCACAACCCCCGCGACCCGCGCCGGAGGCGCGCACCGGGGATGCCCGGCCGCCGGCGACCAGCAAGCCGG
>DAPKRP010000348.1:0-4961 GCA_031800515.1 Polyangiaceae bacterium LLY-WYZ-14_1
CTTCTTCCCACCCACCGTGCTGGCGGACGTCACCCCGGAGATGCGGATCGCCCAGGAAGAAACCTTCGGACCGGTCCTGGTGGTGATGCCCGTCCGGGACGATGCACACGCCATCGAGGTCGCGAACGGAACCGCCTTTGCCCTCTCGGCGACGATCATGACCACCAGTCCCGAGCGGGCCCGCCGGCTCGCCGCGGGCATCCGGAGCGGCAGCGTCGCCTGGAACGACTTCGGCCTCACCTACATGGCGATGGACCTGCCCTTCGGCGGCGTCGACGGCTCCGGGTTCGGCCGCCTCAACGGGGCCGAGGGCATCCGAGGGATGACCAACCGGCGGGCGGTATTGGAAGACCGGCTCCCCCTGCGGGTGCCGGCCAAGGTCTTCCCCGTCGACGAAGGCACCTACACCCGAACCAAGGAAACGCTGCGGGCGATCTATGGGCGTGGCCTTCGGACCCGACTCGCCGGGCTGTCCGGGCTGATCGGCGGCGCCGCGGGGCGACGGCAGCCCGCGGCGAGCGTGCCCGGGGACCCGGAGGGCGACCGTGGCTGACGGCACCTCTCGGAGCCCGTCCGCCCAGGACGACCCGAGCGCCGGGGCGGTCCGGGACGTCGCGGGGCTCGGCGACCCGAGTCCGGAGCCCGGGAGCCCGGGTGTCGAGAGCTTCGATTACGTCGTGGTCGGGGGGGGCTCGGCGGGTTGCCTGGTGGCGGCGGCCCTCGGTCGGGCGGGCGCCTCGGTGCTGGTCTGCGAGCTCGGCGACCCGGCGGAAGACCATCCGGAGACCTTCGACGCCGACGGCTACAAGGATGCCTTCATCAACGACCGGGTCATCTGGGAACGGTTCTCTACGCGGATGCGGGGCACCGGCGGGCGACGGGTGTTCCTGGGCTCCGGCCGGGGGGTCGGCGGGAGCGCGGCGGTCAACGGCATGGTCTACACCCGGGGCGACCGGGAGGATTTCGATGCCTGGCCGACGGGCTGGCGCTGGGACGACGTCGTCGACGACTTCGCCGCCATCGAGCGCCTCCTGGGCGTCCGCCCCCGACCCCACACCCGGTTCACCCGCGCCTTCGTCGCCGGGGCGGAGGCGGCCGGCTTCCGGCGCTCCGACGATCTGAACGACGGGGACCTGGCGGGGGTCATCGGCGCGGAGACGATGAGCTACGAGGGGGACCGGCGGCGCAACTCCTACGTGGCGGCGCTTCGTCCGGCGATGGACGAGGGCGCGCCGATCTCTCTCTGGACCCGCACCCGGGTGCTCCGGGTGGATTTCGACGGCACGCGCGCTGTGGGGGTCACGGTTCGGCAAGAAGGGGGCACGACGGCGGGGGAGCGACGGGTCCGGGCCCGGCGCGAGGTCGTGCTCGCCGCCGGCGCCCTCGAGACCCCGAAGCTCCTGATGCTCTCCGGGGTGGGTCCGGCCGCCGAGCTCGGCCGACACGGGATTCCCCTGGTCGCCGATGCCCCCGAGGTCGGCGCCCATCTCCACGACCATCCGAACGTAGTGCTCTTCTTCCGGGGGAAGGCCGAGGTCGACGCCCACTATCCTCAGCTCTACGGCTTTCATCGGGCCCGCCCGGAGAGCAGCCACCTGTCGCCCCGGCAGTCGGACACCTGCTACGTCGCCTACCCGGCGCGTTCGTCCTTCCGGGAGGCGGCGATGCGGATGATCCCGACCCTGCTTCCGGCGTTTCTCTACGGGGGGTGGTCGAAAGGGCTCATCCGGGGGCTGATCCGGGCGTTGTTCTGGCTGCCCCCGGTGCGCCGCTTCATCGACCGGATGTGGGGGATCGTGGTCATTCTCGGGAAGCCGGTGAGCCGGGGTCGGGTGACGCTGGCAGGGAAGGACCCGACCGCGCCGGCCGTCCTCGACCCGGCCTGGCTCGACGCCCCGGAGGACGTCGAGACCCTGGAGCGAGGGGTCGCCCTGGCCCGACGCATCGCCGGATCGGAGCCGCTGACCGCCTTCGGAAGCCGGGATGTCCTGCCCGGGCCCCTGGATGGCGACCGGCTCCGCCGATGGATTCGCCACAACGTGATCACCACCTATCACTACGCCGGGACCTGCCGGATGGGGGACGACCCGGAGGCGTCCGCCTGCGACCCGGACCTTCGGCTCCGGGGCGTCGAAGGGGTGCGCATCGCGGACGCGAGCGCCATCCCGGAGACCCCGGTCTCGGCGTTGAACGCCCCGAGCATGCTGGTGGGCTACCGGGCCGGGCGCCGGATCGTCGCCGAGCTCGGGGTGGCTGACGTCGCCACCGAAGCCTCCCCAGCGCGCGACCCCGTCGCCTCCTCCAGCAGCAGGCGCGGCTGAGCTCCGGGCCCCGGGGCCGAGGGTCGGGTCACCCGCCCTGGGGGACCGGAGCATCCGGAAGCGTCGACGTGCGCGTGATGCCTTCGTCCCCTTCGAGCACGTGGGCGGCCAGACCCGCACCGGCCTCGTCGAAGACGTGAAGGGCGACGTCGGCGCCGTGGGCGACCAGCTCGTCGACCTCGTCGGGATGGCGCGCCGTGACGACGAGCTTGCCCCGAACGTCTTCTTCCCGCAGCAGGTCGATGGCCGCTAGATGGTCTTGATGGCTCGTCATCGCGAGGAGCACCCATTCGATGTCCTCCCGGTCGACGTGGAGGCGCTCGAACAGGTCCGCGTCGGTGGCGCTCCCCAAGGCCACCCGCCGCCCCCGGGCGGTGTGTCGCGCGACGACGTTCGGGTCGAGGTCGAAGCCCACCACGTCGATCACGCCCCGACTCACCAGCCGATCGTAGGCCGCGGTGCCGAGCCGACCCATGCCGAAGATCAGCACGCGGGCACGGGTCGCGTCGACGGGCCGCTCCGGCGGGATACGCACCCCGCGCTCGAAGCGGCGAAGCCAGGCCCGGGTCCGCAGATAGAGGCGTCCGCTCGCCTCGTTGAGGGGCAGGGACAACACGAAGCTGACGGCGAGGGCGAGCGCGAAGGCGGTCAGCCAGTCCGACGGCAGCTGGTCCTTCGAGACGAGGGCGACCAGCACGATCAGCCCGAACTCGCTCACCTGGGTCAGGGAGGTGCCGACGAGGAAAGCGGTCCGGGCGCGGAGTCGGAAGGCGGTCCCCAGGAAAAAGAAGAGCGCCGTCTTGACCGGCAGGATCGCCAGGAGCCCGAGGGCGACCACGAGGGAGCTCCAGGTCGGAAGACCGGTCAGGCCGACGGACAGGAAGAAGCCGACCAGAAACACGTCCTTCAGGGACAGAAGGGCGCGGGATAGCTCCGCCGCCTTCCGGCTCCCGCCCAGCAAAAGACCCGCCACCAGCGCCCCGAGGTCGCCCTTGAGGCCGACGGCTTCGAAGGCCGCGGCCACGGCCAGGGTGGCGGCGAGACCCGCGAGGACGAGCAGCTCCCCGTGGCCGGTGCGGTCGAGGAGCCTCCAGAGCCATCGGCGAAGGGGAACCAGGAGCAGCAAGGCCAGCGCCCAGGGGCTCGGGGCCTCCCCCTTTCCCGCCGCCAGGAACGCCACCGCGGCGAGGTCCTGGACGACGAGGATGCCCAGGGCGACCTGGCCGTAGATCGCACCGAGGTCGTTGCGTTCCTCGAGGACCCGCAGGGCGAGAATGGTGCTCGAGAAGCTCAGGGCGAAGGACAGGGCACCGATCGCCTCGAGGCTCATCGAGCCGAAGGGGCCGAGACCGCTCGCCGCCAATAGGCCGAGCCACGCCGCGGCCACCAACCCGCCCGCGGCCATGTGGGCGACGGCGAAGCCCCAGACGTAGGGCCGGGAGAGGCTCCGGAGATCGAGCTTCAGCCCGATGGTGAACAGGAGCAGCTGGACGCCCAGGCCGGCTAGCTCCTGGAGGGCAACATCCGGGCGCAGCTGCAGCGCTTCCAGGGCGAACCCCGCCGCCAGAAACCCGAGCACGGGGGGCTGCCGGAGCCGCTGGGCGAGCCACCCGAAGAGAAACGCCGTGCCGATCCACTGAAGCTCCATCGCCCCCGGGTCTACGACGTTCCCGCCTCGGAACCGAGCCCCGGGTCGCGATGCCCGAGGATCGCTTCGGCGGGGCGGTCGGAACCGCCGGAAAAGAGCTAAAGAATTCCTTGACCCCTCGGGTCCCTGGGAGGATCGTCGTCGTCCGGAGGGGCTGGTGTCCGACGAAGCGCGCAGATGCGTTCCCCACGGCCTGGCCGTCGGGCGAGACGGCCGCTGTGTGCTGTGTCGGAAGGAAGGTCTCGACCCGAACGCGCCGGCGCCGCTTCACCGGGGGTCGAGCCGGCCGGGCACCTTCCGAGGGCCGGGCGCCTCCGGGATGGCCTCCTGGCCTCCCCCCCGGGGAGGCGCCGCCGGCTCTTCCTCCTCTCCGCCGACGAGTGGACGGCCATCGGAGATGGCCTTCGGACGCACCCCGACCAGCCGGCCTGGGTTCTCCGTCGCTGCGGCGGTGGGGGAGGTCAACGCCCGACGGGCCGTCAACGTGCTTCTCGCCGTCGCTTCCGTCGAGATCATCGCCGGCCTGGTCGCCGAAACCGCCGCGCCCTCCTGGTTGGTCCGGGCAGGGGCGGATTACGTGAACGTCGTCGTCGGGGTTGTCTACGCCGGGCTTGCGCTGACCGCCCTTCGCTTCCGCAGCACGATCGCCCTCGCCATCGCCACGGGCCTCTTCGGGCTGGAGGCGCTTCGGGAGATCCTCGGCGAGCTGGTGACCACGGACCTCATCGGCCTTCTCCTGACCGTCGTCATCTACACCTCCCTCGGCTGGCCGATGCTTAAGGGGGTGCCGGGCATGTGGAGCTGGTCCCGAGGCTGACCGTCCCCGGGGGAAGACGCGACGCGCCGGCAGCCGCGAGAGGGATCGACGTCTACCAGGCCGCCGGGCCGAGCAGCCAGGTCAGCCCGGCGAGGAGGACGGCGAAGACCCCGAAGGACCAGAGCGCCGTCAGCACCAGCCCCCGGCCGAGTTCCCGTCGCGCCGCCTGCGCCGC
>DAPKRP010000349.1:0-2498 GCA_031800515.1 Polyangiaceae bacterium LLY-WYZ-14_1
GTCTACAACGTCGAGAACGCCTGCGCGGGGGCGTCCACCGCGCTCCACCTCGCCCGCCTCGCGGTGGGCGCGGGGCAGTACGAGCGGGTCTTGTGCCTCGGGGTGGAGAAGATGACCCACCCGGACAAGCAGCGGACCTTCACCGCCATCGCCAGCGGCCTCGACGTGGAGGCGGAAGCGGCGAAGGCGGGCGGGAGCGACCGCACCCACAGCGTCTTCATGGAGACCTATGCGGCGAAGGCCCGCGCCTTGATGGACCGGACCGGCGCCACCCCCCGGGACCTGGCCTGGGTCGCGGCGAAGAACCACGTCCACGCCGTGGAGAGCCCCGTCGCCCAGTACCGGTTTCCGATGACCGTCGACGAGGTGCTCGCCGACCGGATGGTGGTGGACCCCCTGACCCGATCCATGTGCTCCCCGATCGGAGACGGCGCGGCGGCGGCGATCGTGATGTCGGCGGAGCGGGCGCAGCGCCTCGGGGCCGGGGGGCGCGCCGTCCGGCTGGCCGGCTTCGGGCTGACCAGCGCCGCCGCTCCACCGGCTGGGGTGGAGCCGGGGGCGGTGGGCCCGGAGTCCTCCGCCGCCCCGGTCATCGCCCGGGCCGCCGACAAGGCCTACGCGATGGCGGGCCTGGGTCCGGGGGATGTCCACGTGGCCGAGGTCCACGACGCCACGGCCTCGGCGGAGCTGGCCGCCTACGAGGAGCTCGGCTTCGGCGACGACCCGGTGGGCCTCGTCAAGGACGAGGCGACTCGCCTCGGCGGACGCCTCCCGGTGAACACCGGCGGGGGCCTCGAATGCCGGGGCCATCCCGTCGGGGCGACGGGGCTGGCCCAGTTGGTAGAGCTGGTCGGCCAGCTCCGAGGGGCCGCCGGGGCCCGCCAGGTCCCCGGCGCCCGAGTCGGCCTCGCCCAGAACGCCGGCGGCTTCCTCGGGCAGGAGAACGCCGTCGGCATGGTGACCATCCTCGTCCGGTGACGGCCCGGGGCGACCGGCGAGGACCGAAGACCACCACCCCCAGCTGTGGGGCGTTGTTCCTCGAGCGCTTCCCCCGGTAGGCTCCGCGACCGGCCGTTCGGCCTCGACCACCCCCGGAGGACAACCGTGACGACTGAAGCGACCCCGACGACCCCGACGACCAACCCCCTGACCACCCAGAAGCGCATCTCCGAGCTAGGCATCGACAACGTCAACGCCAATCTCATGAGCTGGAAGGCGGTCGAGGGCGCTCCGGGAAACTATCTCAAGGTGCTCACCATCGACCGGGCGCGGCACCGGGTCGATTTCCTGTTCAAGCAGGATCTTCACGCCGAGTTCACTCGGCACACCCACCGCTGCACCGCCGTCGCCCTGACCTTGGAGGGCCGCTGGGGCTATCGGGAGGGCGCCGAGGAGCACTTCCCCGGCACCTGGAGCTATGAGCCGCCGGGCACCACCCACACCCCCTTCGCCTCGGAGGAAGGCATGACCGTCTACGCCAGCTTCATCGCCGACGACGACACCTTCCTCGACCTGCTGGACCCGGACGGCAACGTGGTCGGCCAGATCGGCCTCGACTTCTTCGAAGGCTTCCTGGAGAAGTAGGCCGGCGGCCGGGTGACCTCCGGCGTTCCCGTCACGCCCCCATGAGGGGCGGCGGGCCAGGCGCGTGGGGGGCTACTGGGCCTCTCCCTGGCCGCCCCAGAGCCACCGGCGGAGACGGGCGAGGAGGTTGCCGTCCTTCTCGTGGAGCTGGTCGAAGAAGGGATAGATCGTCCGCGCCGCGGCGAGGGCGGCGCGCTCCCCCCGGGCGAAGGTGAGGGCCTGCCGGGAGGCATCCCGGGATTCGAGGGCCGCGATGAGGCCGTCTCGGTCCAGGGCCCGGACCGCGCCCTCCAGCGTCAGGCGGCTGAGCCAGCGCCGGTCCACCAGCCGTGCCAGGGCGTCGTCCGCCCGCTTCGGGCCGCTGCCGCTCATGGTATCCCGCAGCATCTTGTAGCGGGAGCGGTCGACGGGCTGCAGCTCCATCTCCCGGAGCGCCTCGATGGACCGGTTCGCGCCCGCATCGTCGCCTTTGGCGAGGGCGATCCACACCCGGAGCAACGCGAGGCGTGCCGCGTCGACGCCGACCGCCTGCGCGTCTTCCAGGCGCGGCGCGAACGCCCGGGCCGCTTCCCGGTGCTTGCCCTCCCGGATGAGGCAGCAGGACCGTGCGCTGTCGGCGAGGAGTCGCCGGACCCGGCCGAGGTCGGCCACCACCTCCTCCGGCGACGCCGCCCCCCGTTCCGAGAGCCGGGAGACCGCCTGGCCGATGGCCGCCGAGTCGGGGTCGTCCACCGCCTGGGAGGCTTCCTCCCGGGCGGTCTCGCACAGGGCGGCCACGCTGAAGATCCACGACCGGAAGGCGTGAGCCAGAGGACGGGTGATCGGCGGCAGCTCGTCCGCCGAGAGCCGCGAGGCCTCGTAGAGGAGGATCGGCACCGGGGGCTCTTCCTCTTCGTCCTGGCCGGTGAGCACCA
>DAPKRP010000350.1:0-3565 GCA_031800515.1 Polyangiaceae bacterium LLY-WYZ-14_1
CCGGCCGGCCAGGTCGGCGACGGAGGCCCGGGCGAAGGCCTCGCCGTCTCGAACGTCGCAGAGCTCGACCCGGCCGTCGGACCCCAGATGCACGAGGGTCCGCCCGGCCATCAGGGTGGTACCGCCGAGCCCTTCCCGGACCCAGACGAGCCCCCCCGTGTCCCGGTCGATGGCCAGGCTGCGATCCGGCGAGGCGGCGACCAGGACCGCGCCGCAGGCGAAGGTGCTCGACGCGTCCAGCGCCTCGAGCTCGACCCGATAGCGCTCGGAGAAGCGAAGGGCGGGGTCTCCCTCCGCCGCCGGCCGGGGAGGGCGAGCGCCCTGGGCGTCCCGGCTCGGTGAGACGCCTTTCCCGTCCGGCGACGCGGCGTCGATGCCCGCCGGCCCCCCCTCGACGGACCCGGCGACGGGCTCCGGGGGCGGCGCGGAGGCTCGGAGCCGGTCCGGGTCGGCGTTGACGAAGGCGGAGCGCTCCGCCCGGCGTCGGACCCGCCGCCGCAGCTCCCGGAGCTCCCGGCGGAGGGCACGTACCCGAAGGTTTCGGCTCTGCCGCCGGTCGACGGAGACCAGGGCACGCACGGCGTCGGCGGTCGTGCGGAGGATCGGCCGCGCCAGCTCCGGCAGATCCAACCCCGTGATGGTCACCGGGCTCGACGTCTGGGTCCCCAGGGTCAGGGAGACCTGCCCGTTCCGCTCCCGGCGCGCCCCGACCAGAAACGTCGGGCTCCGGAGGCGTAAGGTCACCGGCCGCTCCGCCTCCCAGGCGTCGACCAATCGCCGGACCACGGCGACACACCGGAGGAGCGCGGGCATCACCGGAGCCGCGTCGATCAGGGGTAGGGAGCGGCCTCGGAGGACCGCCCAGAGCCGGCCTCGGAAGAGGAGCGCATGGGCGTCGGAGCGCTCGGCGGTGCCGTTCTGACCGGAGCGCGGCTCGGGTCGGATCCACACGTCGGCGACCAGCGATAGCGCGGGAACCGAAGGCCCGGCCTCCTCCGGTGGCTCCGACGGGGAGGGGGCGCTCGGCGCCGGGTGCCCC
Source organism: Polyangiaceae bacterium LLY-WYZ-14_1 (assembly GCA_031800515.1). GTDB lineage: Bacteria > Myxococcota_A > Polyangia > Polyangiales > DAPKRP01 > DAPKRP01. The sequence continues at coordinate 1,040 of DAPKRP010000350.1, forward strand.
GACCTCCAGGGCCCCGGTCCGCCGACCCGATAGCGCCGGGGACGGTCGATAGCTCCGGGCCGTTCCCCGCCGGTCCCCTCGGAGGCGAGGGATGCGCGGTGCTGGGCCACCGCCGCCCGGGCCCGCTCCGCGAGGCGACGACGCGCGTCGCCGCCAGCCCCCCGGGCGGAGCCCGCCGGGTGAGCCGCCTCGCCGGCGGCCCCCTCCAGGAGGGCATCCGCGCAGGCGGAGAGCAGGGCACCCAGGGAGACGCGCCGGTCCAGGAAGACCGGGTCCGGCAAGGCCCCCGTGGCGTAGAGGCTCACCTCGAGGGCGTCGCCTCCGGTCCCCTCGGGGCGGCGGACCAGGGCCCACTCGAGGGGCATCTCCGGCAGGGCCAGCAGCACCTTTCCCCGTTCCCCCCGGGCCAGGGTCAGGGCGGCGGCGGTCAGGTCGACGACCGGCGGCGTCGCCCCGACGCCCGGGAATTCGGTCTCCTCGGGGGTGGCCGGGGTGCCCCTCGGAAAGAGGAGCCCCGCTAGGGCGCGCGTCCCCGGTCTCGCGTCAGCGCGCGGGCCGGACGCGGCGAGGGGGCCATCGATCGTCGGGGGCTCGAGGCGTCTCATGGAGGGACGGTCGGGGACGGCCCCGAAGGGTAGGTCGGCCCTCCTCGGGCCCGGAACTTCTCTGCAGTCGGGTGCGCCTGGAGGTGGACGTGAGTGGACTCACGATCGCGTTCCCCTTCGCCTTGTGCCCCCCCGCCGGCCACCGTAGACGATCAAAGCCGATCGGGATTGAGAGGATATCGACTTGGCAAACACGACCCCATATGTCGACTATTCCTGGCGACCCGAGGAGGCGGCCGCAGGCTGGGGCGCGGGCCTCGCCGGCGCCCGTCCTGAAGACGTGCTCGTCCAGTCGCTCGCCCGAATCCCCGGCCGCGTCGCCTTTGCCACGGGTTTCGGGGTCGAGGGGTGCGTCCTGATCGACCTGATCTCCCGGATGGGCCTTCGGGTCGAGTTCTTTACCTTGGATACGGGGTTTTTCTTCCCGGAGACCCTCGCCCTCTGGGGCACCCTCGAACGCCGCTACGGCTGCGTGATCCGGGGGGAGCGGCCGGAGCTGACCGTCGCAGAACAGGCGGAGCGTCACGGGCCGGCGCTCTACGACCGAGACCCGGACCTCTGCTGCCATCTTCGGAAGGTCCTGCCCCTCGCACGGGCACTCCGCCCCTACGCGGCCTGGGTGACGGCGATCCGTCGGGACCAATCCCCGGACCGGGCGGGCGCCCAGGAGGTCGAGGTCGACGGGAAGCACGGTCTGCTCAAGGTCAACCCCCTGGTCGGGTGGAGCAGCGACGACGTCTGGGACTACGTCCGCGCCCACGACGTTCCCCACAACCCGTTGCACCACGAGGGCTACCCGAGTATCGGGTGCGCGCCCTGCACCACGCCCGTCGCCCCGGGGGAAGACCCCCGGGCGGGCCGCTGGCGGGGCCGGGACAAGACCGAGTGCGGGATCCATCCCTCCCATCCGGTCGTCCGGCTGTCCGTCCTACCCGGAGGTCGGTCATGAACGACGACGCCCCGACGCCGACGGGGGCCTACGACCCGCCCCTCTTCCCCGTCTTCCTGCGCCTGTCGGGTCGTCCGGTGCTCGTGGTCGGCGGCGGCAGCCGCGCCCTCGAAAAGATCCCGGCGCTCCTCGAGGCCGGGGCTCGGGTGCGGGTGGTCGCCCCGACGGTCTCCGACGAGGTCGCCGCCCTGGCGGACGCAGGACGCCTCGTCGTCGACCGACGCGCCTTTCGCCCGGCGGACCTCGACGACGCCTGGTACGTCGTCGCCGGCGCGCCGCCGGCGGTCAACGCCGAGGTCGCTTGCGAGGCGCACGGGCGGCGGCTGTGGCTCAACGCCGTCGACGACGTCGCCCACGCCACCGCCTGGCTCGGCGCCAAGATCCGCCACGGCGGCTTCACCTTCGCCATCTCCTCCCATGGCCACGCCCCGGCCCTCGCCGCCCTGGTCCGCCGGGGGCTCGAATCGCTGCTGCCCCCGGAGATGGACCGTTGGTTCGCCCTGGCGGAGGAGCGCCGGGATCGGGACCGCGCCGCGAAGGTGCCCTTCCCGGAACGGCGGCGGGGCCTCTTCGAGGCGATTCGCGCCCTCTACGATGAGCCGAGCCAGCCGAGGCAGCCGAGCCCCGGCGCGTCGACGTCGCCGGCGAAGGACGCCGCGGGCCCGGCGGGAGAGGGGACGTCCCCGTGACCGTCGGCTTCGTCTCTCTCGTCGGCGCCGGCCCGGGGGACCCGGACCTCCTGACGATGCGGGCCGTCCGGCGCCTGCAGCAGGCGGACGTCGTCTTCCACGACGCCCTGATCGACGACGGGGTGCTCGACCTGATCCGTCCCGGCGCCCGCCTGGTCTGCGTGGGCAAGCGGGGCGGCCGGCCGAGCACCAGCCAGAAGGTGATCGAGGAGCTGCTTCTTCGGACCGCCCGGGCCGGGCACCGGGTGGTGCGCCTCAAGTGCGGCGATCCGTTCGTTCTGGG
>DAPKRP010000351.1:0-3397 GCA_031800515.1 Polyangiaceae bacterium LLY-WYZ-14_1
GACCCTCTCAGGCTGGGGCGGCGCCGAGCCCGGCGTCGTCGATGGCGGCGAGCACCTTGTCGGCGTGCCCTGGCACCCGAACCTTCGGGAAGATCTTCACCACCTTCCCATCCGGCCCGATCACGACGGTGGTCCGGATGACCCCCATCGACTTCTTCCCGTACATGTTCTTCTCCCCCCAAGCCCCGTATTTTTCGTGGATCTTCCCGTCCGGGTCGCTCAGCAGGGGGAACGGCAGCTCGTACTTGCTGCGGAACTTCTCGTGGGACTCGAGGGAGTCCCGGCTGACCCCGACCACCACGGCGTTCCGCTCGGCGAAGGCGTCGAGCCCGTCCCGAAAGGCCTCCGCTTCTTTGGTGCAGCCGGGCGTGTCGTCCTTTGGATAGAAGTACAGGACCAGGGTCTTACCGGCGAAGTCCTTCAGCCCGACCTTGCCCCCTTCGGTCGACGGGAGCTGGAACGCGGGCGCCTTCTTGCCTTCCTCGAGCATGGTGGGTCGTTCTCCTTCTGGCTTCGTCGCCGGGACGATAGCAGGCGTCCCGGGGGCGAGGCGCAACCTCGACCGGGGTCGCCGGCCAACCCATCCTTCCGACGATGGCGGCTCCCCGGACGTTCGTCGTCGGCGACCTCCACGGATGCCGAGCCGAGCTCGACGCGTTGCTCGTCGAGGCGGGCTTTCGCCCCGGGTCGTCCGACGAGCTCGTCTCCGTCGGCGACATCGTCGCCAAGGGGCCCGACAGCATCGAGACGATCCGTCGACTCCGGGCCCTCGGGGCCCGCGGCGTCCGGGGCAATCACGACGATCGGGTGTTGGGGCTCTGGGGGCATCCCCGCGCCCGTCCCGTCGCCTCGGCCCCGGCGTCGGAGAACCGAGGCGGACCGGCGCCGGCCTCTTTCCGGACGGGCTCGCCCCGGCTCGACACGTCGAGCCACGCCGGGGTCGCCGGTGCGCTCGACGCGGAGGACGGGGCCTGGTTGGCCGCCCTCCCCTTCTTCCTCGAGCTACCCGAGCATGGGGCGGTGGTCGTCCACGCCGGGGTCGTCCCCGGTGTCCCTCTCCGGCGGCAGCAGCCGAAGCACCTGATGACGATGCGGAGCCTCCGACGGGACGGGACACCGAGCCCTCGGATCGCCGAGGGGGAGCCCTGGTCCTCCCGCTGGCCCGGCCCGGAGCTCGTGGTCTTCGGCCACGACGCGGTCCGCGGGCTGCAGGTCCGGCCCCACGCCTTGGGCCTCGACACCGGCTGCGTCTACGGCGGTCGGCTCACCGGGGTCTGGCTGCCGGAGCGAACGATCGTCTCCGTCCCGGCGGCCCGACGCTATGCCGCCGTGGGCTGACCCGGGCCCCGTGGGCCCGTCACTCTCCGGCGACCTGCTGGGAGGGCGCGGTCTCCCCGAGGTCCACCTGGCGGGCCTCCCAGCCGGCGGGGCTCGAGCGCCGGTGCACCGTGGCCCAGGGAAGGTCTTCGCTGTTCTTCAGGAGCCGCGGGCGGGCGGTGAGGACTTCGGCGCCTTCCCGCGTCACGTGGATGGTGTGCTCGAACTGGGCGCTCAGGGCCCGGTCGACGGTCAGCACGGTCCACTGGTCCTTCTGCAGCTCGGTGCCCGGCGCGCCGAGATTGATCATCGGCTCGATGGTGAACACCATCCCCGCCTTGAGCCGCTTGCCCTTCCCCCGCTCGCCGTAGTGGGGGATCTGGGGGGGCATGTGGAACTCCCGGCCGACCCCGTGGCCGACGTAGTCCTTGACCACGCTACAGCCTTTTCGTTCGGCGTGTTCCTGGATCGCTGCGCCGATGTCGCCGATGCGGGCGCCGTGGCGAACCTCCGCGATCCCCAGCTCCAGGCAGGCCCGGGAGACCTCGGTGACCCGGATCGCGTCGTCGGAGGGCTGCCCGACGTAGAACGTCGCGCTCGTATCGCCGTGGTAGCCGTGCTTCTTCGGGAAGTAGATGGTGACGTCGACGTTGATGATGTCGCCGTCCTTCAGCCGCTGTTTCGGGTCCGGGATCCCATGGCAGACGACCTCGTTGAGGCTGGTGCAGACGCTCTTCGGGAAGCCCTTGTAGTTCAGGGGCGATGGATAGCCGTCCCGTTCGGTGATCCAGTCGTGCACCAGGACGTCGATGTCCTGGGTGGTGATGCCCGGCCGGATGTGGTCGCCGACCATCGTCAGGCATTCGGCGGCCAGGCGGCAGGACCGACGCATGCGGTCGAGCATGCTCGGGGTCATGAGCTCGATGGAGGCCACGGGTCGTCTTCCTCGAATCATTCAAGGTAACAGGCGTCGGTCCTTCGCGCACCGGCGCGGTTGCCGTTTGACGCGCTGGCACCGACCCGCTAACTGGTCGGCGGCCGGCGCGAGCCGGCGACGCGAGGTGTCGAGCCCATGACCGAGCAGAGCGCTGCCACCACCCCCCAGGCCGCATCCGGGACGTCCGACGACGAGGTCTACGTGAACGTCGAGATGCCGGCGCCGATGGAACAGAAGGTGGTCGCCGAGAACAAGGCCTGGAACGCCAACAAGCTCGTCGCCCTGACCCTGGTCACCCTGGTCATCGCCCTCATCGCCCTCTACGCGGCGACGGTCTGGACCGGGACCTGGGGTCGGACGATCGACTACCCGAACTTCCTCGCGCCGGAGAGCGACACGCCCTACAAGGCCGAGCCGGCCCACCGCTAAGCCCCGCCGGTCTACCGCCGGGCAAAGCCTTCCACGGTCCGCCCGCGGAGGGGCCCCACGGCTCAGAAGTCGAAGTCGAGTTCTTTCGGATCGCCCCCCTGGTCGAGGCTCGGGTCCTCACCGGGTCGATAGGTGGCGTCCTGGTAGAGGTCGTCGAGGGACCATCCGTACTTCGTGCCGGACCGGATCTCCTCCCGGTTGAACTCCTCGAGGCTGCGGTAGTGCTTGGGGGCTTGTCGTCGCGGCATGGCTCTTCCGGGTTGCAGGGAGGGTCCAGGGCATGGCTACCTTTCAGCACCCTGACCTACATCAGCGCACAGAGTATTCAGCGGGCGCCCGGGGTCCAGAAATCGCCGAGGACTTCCGGGGGAAATCGCTGCGTTGAACCGGGATCCGGCGGCTGGTATGGAGGTGCGTCCGATGGGGAAAGTCGTTGCGATCGCAAACCAGAAGGGCGGCGTCGGGAAAACCACCACCGCGGTGAACCTGTCCGCCAGCCTCGCCGTGGCGGAGCAGCGGGTGCTGCTGGTCGACCTCGACCCCCAGGGCAACGCCACGAGCGGCGTCGGCCAGGCCCCGCGGCAGCTGGACCGGGGGACCTGGGACGTGCTGCTCGGGGAGGCACGGGTCTCGGAGGCGACCCTGGGCACCGAACTGCCCGGGCTGACCTTGCTCGGGGCCAGCCCGGACCTCGCCGGGATCGAGGTCGAGCTG
>DAPKRP010000352.1:0-2385 GCA_031800515.1 Polyangiaceae bacterium LLY-WYZ-14_1
GCCGTCCCTATACCACCGACCTCGGATGACCCCTACGGAAGGTCATCCGTCGCAGGCCTCGCCACGGCGTTCCCGGCCGCGTCTCCTTCCCCGGGAAAACGGAAGCCCATGCCCGGGCCCGACGTTGCCGCCGAGGAGGCCGGCCGTGCCCCGAGCGTCTCGATGCCGCATAGAGCACGGTGATGACACGGCATGGGGAAGGGGTTCCGGCGGACGACCTTCGAGGGCGACGGAAGGCCGCCGGCGGCGGCCGGCGGGCCAGGGGGATCGGGTGACGGCCGCCGGCGACCCGCTCACCGGCGTCCTCTCGGAACAGGCGGCGATGGCCCTGGTCCGGAGCGTCGACCAGGACGAGGCGATCCGCACTCTGCGGGCCGGGCATCGACGCCTCGCTTCGAGGCGGACCACGCCTTCGCCAACCCGTCGAGCGGCCGCTACGACGCCGAGGCAGCCGAGGAGGCCTGGCGCCAGGTCCGGGACTTCCTCGAGGGCACGCTGAAGAGCCCGTCCTAGACGTTCGGTCCGGGATGGCGACGAGGACCAGGCTACGTCCCGGGTTGGTCACGTCGGCGGCTTCCCGGCAGCGTCACCGAAGCGCCCCCGAGGAGCTGATAGGCTCCCGTCCGATGCCCGACTACACGCTCAAGGTCAACGGCCGCACCCATCGGGTCAGCGCGCCTTCGGAGATGCCCCTGCTCTGGGTGCTGCGGGACCTCGTCGGCCTGACCGGCACGAAATACGGCTGCGGCGTCGGGCAGTGTCGCGCCTGCCTGGTCCACCTCGACGGGCGACCGACGCCGGCCTGTCTGGTGCCGGTGAGCGGCGCCGCCGACGCCGAGGTGACCACGATCGAAGGGCTGTCCGGTCCCCTGGCGGACAAGGTCCGAGAAGCCTGGGTCGCCGAGGACGTCCCCCAGTGCGGCTACTGTCAGCCGGGCTGGGTGATGGCGACGGAAGCCCTCCTCCGGGAGTCCCCTCGGCCTAGCCCCGAGCAGGTGGTGGCGGCTCTCGACGGCCACCTTTGCCGCTGCGGGACCTACCCCCGGATCGCTCGGGCGGTGCGGCGGGCGGCCGGCCTTCCCATCGCCGTTCCGGGGACGGACGCCGCGTCCGGGGCCGGCGGCGCTCCGGCCTCCGGAACCGTCTCGGGGACCGAGCCGGCGGGGGGCTAGGACCCCTTCTCGGGACCGGCGCCCACCCGGTTCGAACCTCTTCTGGGCAGGGGTACGATGGAGATCACCATGGCGGATGGCATGCAGCACGAAGAGCGAGAGCCCGTCACCGACGAGCCCGTCCCCGACCTCGGCCGGCGTCGCTTCGTCCAGGCGGGCTCCGCCGGGCTCGTCCTCGGCTTCGTCCTCCCGGCGTGCGACCGGGGCAAGGACCGGCCCGCTCCCGAGGTTCCGCCGGCGGAACCGATGGCGATGCCGGGCGCCGGCGCCCCGACCGACGAGGCCCCGGCGGGACCCGTCGTCAACGGCTGGCTCCGGATCGGCCCCGACGATCAGGTGACCCTCCTCGTCCCCGAGGCGGAGATGGGGCAGGGCATCCTGACCGCCTTCGCCATGATCGCGGCGGACGAGCTTCGGGCCGACTGGTCGAGCATGCGCGCCGAGCACGCGCCCCTCGACCCGGCGCGCTTCGGCCGCCAGGCGACCGGCGGCAGCACCAGCGTCCGCCAGGGCTTCGCCCCCCTGCGAAAGGTGGCCGCCCAGGCCCGGGAGATGCTGGTCGCCGCCGCCGCCGAAGGCTGGGGAGTCGATCCCTCGGAATGCACCGCTCGGGAGGGACGCGTGACCCACCCCGCGGGGGAACGCGTCGCCCGCTTCGGCGAGCTCGCCGAGGCGGCGGCGGCGCTCACGCCACCCGCCGAGCCCACGCTGCTGCCGCGGCAGGACTGGACCCTCATCGGAACCCGGCGCAAGCGCCTCGACGCGCCGGCCAAGACGCGAGGGGAGGCGCGCTTCGGCGTGGACGTCCAGCTCCCGGGCATGCGCTACGCGGCGGTCGCCCGGAGCCCGATCTTCGGCGGTCGCCTGGACGGCTTCGATGCGGAAGCGGCCCGCCGGGTGCCCGGGGTGCAGGAGGTCGTCGAGATCCCAGCGGGCGTCGCCGTCGTGGCGGAGCACACCTGGGCCGCCCTCGAGGGTCGGAAGGCCCTCGCCGCCCGCTGGACGCCCGGGCGGGCGGGCGCCTTCGACACCGCCGAGGTCGAGACCCACTTCGCCTCCATCGTCGACAAGGGCAGCCGAGTCCGGCGGGACGGCCGGGGCGCAGGGGGCCTCCGGGGGGCCGCCGGGGACCGGCGCATCGATGCGGACTACGCGTTTCCCTACCTGGCTCACGCCCCGATGGAGCCTCCCGGCTGCACCGCCGCGGTGAAGG
>DAPKRP010000353.1:0-2633 GCA_031800515.1 Polyangiaceae bacterium LLY-WYZ-14_1
CGAGCCCTCGGAAGCGGGCTAGAGCCCTACGCCGCCCCACCCGCCGTGCGTCGCCGGGCCCGGCGCGACTCTTGCTACCCTGCTACCTCTGGCGTCTGGATCCCCGCGCCGCTCCCGAGCCCATGCACACCCTGGCCTCCACCCCCCATGAGCCCCCGTCCGAGGCCCGCCGGGCGCTGACCCTCACCCAGGCGGAGGCGGCCGCCCGGGCGGTGGCGCGCCGACGCTGGGCGGCGTTGGACCTCTTCCGCTTTCTCGCGGTCATCCTGATGGTCCAGGGCCATGCGTTCTACGTGACCACCAGCGACGCCGTCCGGAGCGCTGCCTGGTATCGATGGCACAACTACGTCCACGGCTTCACCGCCCCGATGTTCCTTTTCGCCGCCGGGCTGGCCTTTGCCATCACCACCTTTCGGCGCTGGGAGGAACACCGGGTCCCCGGGCGACCGGTCGCGAAACGCCTGGAACGTTACCTTCTGCTCCTGGCCATCGGCTACGCCCTGCAGATCCCCGGGCTCAGCCTGGGGCGACTCTTCGCCCCCGAGTCCCCCGGGGAGCTCGCCCGCATCCTGAAGATCGACGCGCTCCACCACATCGGGTTGGTGCTGTTGGTCATGGAGCTGTCCGTGCTGGTCCTGCAGCGGCGGGCCCGACTGGCCGTGCTGGCCGGAGCCGGCGGTCTCGCGGCGGTGCTGGCCGCGCCGGCGGTCTGGCGCTGGCCCGCCGACGAGCGGCTCCCGACGTTCCTCGCCGCCTGGGTGAACGACACCACCGGGTCCATCTTCCCCATCGTGCCCTGGTGCGGCTTCATCTGCGCCGGGGTCGTCACCGGCTACCTGGTCAGCCGCTGCCGGGACGAGGGCTGGCAGGAACGGCTCCCCGGCCGCCTGGCGATCGCTTCCGGCGTACTCCTCGCGACGGCCTTCGTGCTGGATCGCGCCTTCCCCGGGGAGCAGCTGTTTGGGCCCCACAACTTCTGGAAGACGAGCCCGTGGTTCTTCCTCTGGCGCCTGGGCGTCGTCCTGCTCGTGCTCGGCGCCGTCGGCCTGCTCGAAGGCGCGGTACGCCGCCAGGCGAAGGCACCCACGATCCGGCTGCTCCAGGTGATGGGCCAGGAGACCCTCGTCGTCTACGTCGCCCATCTCCTGGTGCTCTACGGCTCGCCGGTGTTCGTCGGGGTCTGGGCCATCTGGCGCCATGCCCTGGGCCTCCCCGCCTCGACCGCCGTCTTCGCCGCGCTCTTCGCCGCCATGGCCGCCCTGGCCTGGGGCTGGCATCGCTTGAAGGTCGTCCGCCCCCGCGCCTTTCAGTCGCTGCGCCTCGGGCTACTGGCGGTCACGGTCCTGATCCTTCTGCTGCCTCGCTGGTAGCGGGGTCCGAGCCGGCTGGGCTCCCGGACCGGCGGCGGCGCGGCCCCGACCGACGCGGGGTCAGGCGCGGCGCAGTCGCCGGCCGCCGCCGAGGAGGTCGCTCACCCGGCGCCAGGCGGCTTCCGCCTCCGGGCCTGCCTGCGCGAAGGCCTCTCGGAAGGCATCGTGCTGCAGCCGGGCGAGGCGGCGTTCGAAGCGCTCTCCCTGGGGGGTGAGCCGAAGGATCCGGGCCCGACCGTCATCCGGGTCGACGGCGTCGTCCACCAGCTCCCGCCCGCGAAGCTCCGCCAGCGGGCCGTGGATCGCTTGCTTGCTCACGCCGAGGAGGTCGGCGAGCTCGAGCACCCGGATGCCCGGGTTCTTCCCGAGCACGTAGAGGACCCGGTGGTGGAGACGACCCATCCCGTGGGCCCCGAGGAGAGCGTCCGGGCCGGCCACCACCCGACGGAAGGCGAAGTGGATCAGCTCCATCGCCCTGTCCAGGCGGGCTTCTTCTTCCGCCGTGTCCTCGGCGGACGTCGCCGGGTCCGTCACGCGACCTCGACGAGCCAGCCCCGCTCGTCCGGCAGGGCCCCCCGCTGAAGGCCGCTCACCCGCTCGTAGAGCTTCTTCGCCAAGGGGCCGGGCTCGCCGTTCCCGACGGTCAGGTCGCCATCGGAAAAGCCGAGGGTCCCGACCGGGGAGACCACCGCCGCGGTGCCGGTCCCGAAGATCTCGAGGAGCGTCCCCGCCTCCTGGGCCCCGCGGATCTCGTCGATGGCCACCGGGCGCTCGCTCACCGCCATGCCCTCGCCCCGCAGGAGCTCGAGGACCGAGTCCCGGGTGACCCCCGGCAGGATGGGCCCGTCGAGGGGCGGGGTGACCACCTCGTCGGCGAAGCGGATGAAGAGGTTCATCGTGCCCACCTCTTCGACGAAGCGGTGCTCCGCCGCGTCGGTCCAGAGCACCTGGTCGTAGCCGCGCCCCTTGGCCCGGACCTGGGCGTGGAGGCTCGCGGCGTAGTTCCCCGCCGTCTTGGCGCTGCCGGTGCCTCCGCGGACGGCGCGGACCTCTTCCCGTTCGACCCAGATGCGGACCGCCCGGAAGCCCCCGGCGTAGTAGGAGTCGACGGGGCAGGTCATCACGACGAACTCGTAGCGGCGGGCGGGGCGTACCCCGAGGAAGGGCTCCGTCGCGAAGACCAGGGGCCGGACATACAGCGCTGCGCCCTCCCGTTCCGGAACCCAACGCTCGTCGAAGGCGACCAGCCGGGTCACCGCTTCC
>DAPKRP010000354.1:0-3085 GCA_031800515.1 Polyangiaceae bacterium LLY-WYZ-14_1
CCCGACATCCTCGTGGCGGTCGGCGACCTTCGACCTTCCGAAGACCGCCGCCGGGGCCGTTGAGACCCAGCCCATGACGGACGCCACGGACCGCGGACCTTCCCAAGACGCCCCCGACGCCGGAGAGGACGCCGCCGCCGCGGCGGGCCCCGGCGCCGGTAGGCGGCCCGAGGCCGACGCCCAGGAAGAGGCGGCCACCGCCCTCTCGGAGGCCTCCTCGTCGGCGAAACCGGTTCCCGCAGGCCCGGAGGGGGAGCGCCGTAGCGCCCGGGATCGACCCCTCACCATCGTCGGCATCGGGGCCTCCGCCGGCGGGTTGGAAGCCCTCGAACGCTTCTTCAACAGCGCCCCGGCGGAACCCGGAATGGCCTTCGTGGTCGTCCAGCACCTATCCCCGGACTTCAAGAGTCTGATGGGGGAGCTTCTCGGCAAGCACACCCGGATGCGGGTGGAGACGGTCAAGGACGGGGACGTCGTCGAGCCGAATCGGGTCTACCTGAACCCACCCCGGTCCGTCCTGACCCTGGGGGCGGATGGCCGGCTCCACCTCCGACCCAACCCGGAGGGCCCCGGGCCCCACTTTCCCATCGACGACTTCCTCCAGTCCCTCGCGGTGGCCGCCGGGGAGGACTCCGTCGGCATCATCCTATCCGGGACCGGCTCGGACGGCATGCGCGGCATGCGGGCGGTGAAGGAAGCCGGTGGGATGATCATGGTCCAGGAGCCATCGTCGGCGCGCTTCGACGGGATGCCCCGGAGCGCGATGTCCACCGGGCTCGTCGACCACGTCGTCCCCCCGGATGCCATGGCGGAACGACTGCTCCGCTACGTCGACCGGGTGCCCGTACCGCCCCCGGAGCCCAGCGCCGACCGGGAGGTCGAGGTCGAGGTCGGGCGGATCCTCGAGGTACTGCAAGAGCAACAGAACATCGACTTCAGCGGCTACAAGGAATCGACCGTGCTGCGGCGTATCGACCGCCGCATGGCGGCGGTCCAGGCGGAGACCTTGGGCGAATACCGGGAGCTTCTCGCCGGCAGTCCCCGAGAGATGGCGACGCTCCGAAAAGAGCTGCTGATCGGCGTCACCAAGTTCTTCCGAGACACCCAGACGTTCGAATACCTGAGCGACCAGATCATCCCGCGGGTCGTCGAAAACGGAAACCCCAAGGAACCCGTCCGAGCCTGGGTCGCTGGCTGCGCCACCGGGGAAGAAGCCTATTCCTACGCGATGCTCTTCGCGGACTACATCGAGCGGGCGCAGCGGTCCTTCGACGTGCAGATCTTCGCGACGGATGTCGACCGGGACGCCATCGACTTCGGGAGCATCGGTGCCTATCCGGAAAGCATCGCCGCCGACGTTCCGCCGGAGATGCTGGACAAGTACTTCGAGCGCCGGAGCGATACGTATCTGGTGAAGTCCCGGATCCGCCAGATGGTCGTCTTCGCGACGCAGAACCTGATCCAGGATCCACCTTTCACCCGGATGGACCTGATCTCCTGCCGGAACCTCTTGATCTATCTGCGCCCGGAGCTCCAGCAGAAGGTGTTGTCCTTGTTCGCCTTCGGGCTTCTCCCCGGCGGCCACCTCGTCCTGGGATCGAGCGAGAGCGTCGGGGAGATGTCGGACCGCTTCGAGACCGTCGATTCGAAGACCAAGGTCTACCGCAGCCGGGGCAACCGGCGGGCATCCCTCCCGGGGGGGATCCAGCTTCCCCACCGCCAACCGGAGCAGCTGGCCGCCCGGGACCTGTCCCGGCGCCGTCGACCCAGCCGGACCGACGACGAAGTAGCGGTCCAGGATTCCACGGAGATCCTTCTCCAGAGCTTCGTCCCCACCTGCGTGTTGGTCGACGAAGAACGCCAGCTCGTCCACGTCTTCAACGACGCATCCAACCTGGTCAAGCTGCCGACGGGAAGCTCGAGCCTCGACATCCTGAAGCTCGTCGAACGCCGGCTGGGCACCGTGCTCGGATCCTTGCTCCAGCGGGCCTTCGGCGGGGGGCCACCGGAGCTGGTCTATCCGGACGCGGGCACCCATCCGGACACGGGCGGCCGCCTCGATGTCCGGGTGCGGCTCCTCCCGACGGATCACAGCACCGGGCGCCGCTTCGCCCTGGTCTTCTTCGAGAGCAGCGCCCGAGATACGGCGTTGACCGGCGCCCCGCCCCGCCGAAGCGCGGCCCAGGAGACGGACGCGGAGCAGCAGCTCGGGGCGATGGAGCAGGAGCTCAAATCGACCCGGGAAAACCTCCAGGCGACGATCGAAGAGCTCGAGACTTCCAACGAAGAGCTCCAGGCGACGAACGAAGAGCTCCTCGCGTCGAACGAAGAACTGCAAAGCACCAACGAAGAGCTGCAATCGGTCAACGAAGAACTCTACACGGTCAACGCGGAATATCAAAAGAAGATCGACGAGCTCACCGAGCTGACCACGGACATGGACAATCTGCTGCGCAGCAGCAACATCGGGACCGTGTTCCTGGACAGCCAGCTTTGCGTCCGGAAGTTCACCCCGACGGCAGGGGAGTACGTCAATCTGATCACCGCCGACATCGGTCGGCCGATGCATCACATCTCCACCCGCCTCCAGGGGACCCAGCTCCACCGGGCCCTCGAACAGATCCTCGGCGCCCCCCGGAACATCGAGTTCGAGGCTCGGGTAGAGGGGACGGACCACTGGGTTCTGGTCCGCCTCAATCCCTACCGGGACGCCTCGGATCAGCAACGGGGCGTGGTGGTGACCTTCGTCGACATCACCGAGCTCAAGGGCGCCCAGGGCATGCAGCAGTCGATCCTGGACTCCCTCCTCGAGCACGTGGCGGTCATCGACGGAGACGGGGTGATCGTCCACGTGAACGAAGCCTGGCGCAGCTTCGCCGAGGAGAACGGCGCCCCCCCCGGGGCGAGCTCCTTCGACGGGTCGAACTACCTGGAGATCTGCCGCGCCGCCGCCGACGACGGGGACCAGGACGCCGCCCTCGTCGCGGAACGCCTCGACGCGCTGCTCTCGGGTCGCATTCCCCACTTCTCCCTCGAGTACCCCTGCCACGCCCCGGACGAGGATCGCTGGTTCCTCATGTACGCG
>DAPKRP010000355.1:0-5710 GCA_031800515.1 Polyangiaceae bacterium LLY-WYZ-14_1
GAGGGCTCCCGGGGAGGCATGGTGCCAGGGATAGGGGAGTCTACGGTGGTTCTCCGGTGAGCTTGCTGCGGCGGTTGTTCAACCCGGCCTTTCGCCGGGCCCGGGCGGCGGAGGCGGACGGCGACTACCGCCGGGCAGCCCGCTTCTACGTCGAGGCGGACGCCCCGGGAGAGGCGGCGAACGCCCTCTTGCTCCTGGCCGTCCGCTCCCAGCGCATCGACGATCGCCTCGCCGCCTACGAGGGCGCCCTCCGCTGGCTCGAGCCGGGCTCGCCCCGGGCACGGCGGATCGAAGCGCGAATGGGGTCCGCGATCCTCGAAGACGCGCAGCAGCACGGGCTGCCCGACGCCCGCGCCCGGGCGCGGCTGCGGGAGGGGGCGCGTCGCCTCGAACGGGCCCGCTTGCCCGAGGCCGCCGCCACCGCCTGGGAGCTGCTCGGAGAGCTCGACGAGGCCGCCCGGTGCCTGACCCAGGCGGGGGAGGTCGACCGGCTCGAGGCGCTGCTCGGGGAGCGGGGCGAGGCGGAGGCCCGCCGGGACGCCCTCCGGCGGCATCTCGACGACTACCGGCTCCACCTCGGCTCCGGCGCCCGGCGGGCCGCGGAGGCGGCCCTCGAGGAGGCGCGCCTGCTCGCGCCCCAGGACGAGGCGGTCCGCGATGCCCTGGCCCAGCTGCGGTCCCGTCGCCCGCCCCCCTGGCGGGTCACCGTCGCCTTCCGGGGACCCGGCACGGGAGCCGACGGGGACCGGGTCACCGTGATCGGCCGCCTGCCCGCCACCCTCGGCCGGGGGGGCGCGGAGGTCGACCTCCGCGGGCTCGGCATCTCCCGGCGGCACGCCGCCATCGACCGGCCGCCGGCGGACCCGGAGTCCGGGGACGGGGGCTTCCGCCTCCGGGACCTCGGCAGCCGAAATGGCACCCTCGTGGCCGGGGTGGCCCTGGGCGCGCCCCTCCTGATCCAGGGACCCCAGCGGGTCGCCCTGGGTAGCGACGTCGAGCTCGCCCTGCGACCCGCCCGGGGGGAGCGGCTGCCGGTGCTCGGGGCGGAGGCTCCCGCTGGGGGCGATGGGGACGGCGCGGAGCGGGACGCCGACCCCGGTGCGGATGCAACCGTCCTCTCGGTGACCGTCTCCCGAGGACCCGACCGTGGTCGTCGCTTCTGGCTGCTCGCCCCGGGGACGGCCCTGGGCCTGCCGGGGGGGAGCGGTCGGCTCCGCTTCCCCGAGGCCCTCGGCGGGGTGGCCGTCTTCGAGCCGGCGCGCCCGTTGCTGCTGGGGGGGCAACGGGTCGCCACGCCGGTGGAGCTCCTGGTCGGCGACACCCTCAAAGAGCTCGGCGAGGCGCCCACGCTGACCATCGAGGTGGTGGACGGGTGATCGGCGCGCTCTGGCGACGATGGTTCCGGGAGCGCCCCGGGCCCCCCGGGGAAGACGGGGAAGAAGCCACCCCCCCGGGGCCGGTGGGGTCCCCCGGCCGGGCTCATCGCCCCCGCCCGACGGCGGGGCGGAGACCCACGCTCCCCCCGGAACGGGCCGCCGGGGCCGACGCCTCGCCCGGGGTCTCCCGGGCGGAGCGGGTCGACGGGCCCGAGGCCGGAGACCCGGTGGAGCGCCTCCGGCATCTGGCCGAGGGAGACGCTGGACGGGGCGGAGCGCTGCCGGAAGGCCTCGTCCCGGGTCTCCTCGAGCGCAGCCTTCGGGAGGGTCGGCTCGGCCCCGCCCTCTACGCAGCCCGGGACCTCGCCCGGGCGCGTCCCGAGCTCATCGGCCCCTGGCTCCCGGAGGCCGCCCGGCGTGCCGACGAGCTCGGCCAGGACGCCCTCGCAGCGGCGCTTCTCCAGCCCCTGCTCGGCTGGGCGGCCGGGGGGACCGGGTCCGGCGAGGCCCGGGCGGCGGCGGCGACCCTGGCCGCGGAACGGGCAGAGCGGAGCGGGGACCTCGCCGCCGCCCGGCGCTACTGGGAATGGGTCGTCTTCGAAGGCCTCGCCGCGCACCCTGGCGCCCTCGACCGGGTCCGGCGCCTCGCCGCCCAGAAAGCGGAGGGCGACTCGTCGAGGGATGGGCTGGCGGGGGAGACGGTCCTGGCCCAAGGGGCCCGCCTCGGCGGTGGCCGCTTCGAGATCGAACGGGAGATCGGACGGGGCGGTGCGGGCATCGTCTTCCTCGCCCGGGACCGTCGCCTCGCCGGCCGCCGGGTGGCGCTCAAGGTCGCCCACCGAACCGGCCCCGCGGAGCGCGCCCGGATCCGCCGGGAGGCCCAGGTGGCCGCCTCCCTCGACCACCCCGGGATCGTCCGGGTGGTGGACCTCGACGACGCGCTGGGGGCTCTGGCCCTCGAATGGCTACCGGCGCGCTCCCTCCGGCAGGCCCTCGCCGCCCGCCGGCCGGCGCGCCCGGAGCAGCTCCTCCGCTGGCTGGTCACCACCCTCGAGGCCCTAGCCGTCGTCCACGACCAGGGCCTGGTCCACCGGGACGTCAAGCCGTCCAACCTGCTGCTTCGGCCGGACGGTCGCGTGGTGCTGACGGACTTCGGGGTGTCCCTGCCGTCCGGGTCCGATGCCCGCCTGCCCGGGGAGGGGACCCTGGCCTACATGCCCCCGGAACAACGGTCGGGCCGCCCCGCTCATCCGACGGCGGACCTCTACGCCTTCGCCCGGTCCGCCCTCGAGCTCGCCGGCCTCGTCCCCGAAGAGGCGGTCCGCCGGCGCCTCGAAGCCGTGCTCGAGGCGGCCTTCTCCCGGGACGCGGAGGAGCGGCCGTCGGCGGAGGACCTGCGACGCGGCCTCCTTGCCGCGCTCCCGGGAACGCTCTAGGGGGTGGGGTCACCGTGGCCAAGAAACGTTCTGCCGCCGGCGCCGGGGCCGAGATCGACCTCGACCCGAAGCGTTCCCTAGAAGGGCTCGAGCAGCCTCAGATCCGGTGGAAGACCTTGCTCCAGGTGGCGGCGGGCTTCGCCGTGCTCTGGTTGATGGCCCTGGGTCTCGAGCCCTGGGTCGGCATCTGGGGCTTCGTCGTGGTCGGGGTGCTGACCGCCGTCGCCCTGGGCTTCGGGCTCTACGTCTGGCGGATGACCCGAAAGTCCCGGGCCATCGTCGACATCCTGAAGCAGGCCACGGACGAACAGGGCCGCCGGGCCGCCCTGGCCCAGTTGGAAGGGACCAAGGGCGCCGGCAAGGACGCCCTGAACGCCCTGGCCCGGGCCCAGATCCTGGCCCAGGAAGACCCTCAGAAGGCCGTCTCGGTGCTGGAAGAGGTGGACCTGGCGAAGGCGCCCGCCGTCGTCCAGGACGACGTCCGAGCGAACCTGGCGCTGCTCTACCTGAATCAGGGCCGGGCCAAGGATGCCCGGGCCCTCGCCGACGACGTCCGCCTCGACCGACAGCCCCAGGCCAAGGCCAAGGCGATGTATGCGGCGGTGGTCGCCGAGGCCTTCGCCCGGACCGGCAAGGCGGAAGACGCGAAGAAGCTCCTCGAGACCTACGACGCCGGGGACCCGGCCTACGGGGAGGTTCGGGCGATGCTGCTCCGGGCCCAGGTCTTCACCTTCACCGCGACGAAGAACCGGGGTCTGGCGAAGACCGCCATGGGGAAGCTCGCCGCGGTGGAGCCGAATCTGCTCGGCGTGTTCGTCCAAAAGGGGTCCCACCCGGAGCTTCGGAAGCTGGCCACCACCCTGCTGCAGCGCACCGGGGCGGTCCCGAAGCAGCGGGTGCGGATGAAGATGCGCTGAGGGCTAGGCCGGGGCCGGATCACTCCTCTGGCGGGCGGACGCCGAGGGGGATGGCCTCTGCGGACCGGAGCAGGTCCTCGACGATGGCCTCCCGGTGTCGGGTGCCGGCGCCCTCCCGGGAGCGGGCGGCGCGGGGCGCCCCCCGGGCGATGTGGGGCCAGAGGTGCCGCCGGATCTCCGGGGGGAGCACGTTCTCCAAGTACTCGAGGGCGGTCCCTCGGAGGTTCGGGTCGTCGCTGCGGAGGGCTCGAAAGGACAGGGAGACCGTCTCCGGGTCGAGGGCGAGCCCGAGCAGGGTGAACACGTGCTCCAGGCTGCGGTCCCCCCGGTCCTGGAGGAAGCGGCCCACCAGCCGCCGGTCCTCCGGGCTCGGCGGCGGCGCCTGGGCCGCCCGCGCGCCGTCCGGCCCCTCGGGGACGGAGGCCGGCCCCCCGCCGCCCTCGGCCGGGTCGGCGGCGTCCGGGGGGGCGCCTCGGAGGCCGGGATCGAGGAGACGTTGGCCTCGCCAGACCTCCTCCCCGACGTCGAGCTCCCGGTGGACGACCGCGAAGATCCGCTGGGGATCCCGGCGGAGGTCCGGCGCCTCCCGGATCAGGCGCTCGAGGGCCCGACCCGCCTGGTAGCGCACCTCGAAGCGCGGGTCGTCGAGGGCGGCGAGGAGCCCGTCCGCGGCCCGCTGAGAACGCACCTCGCCGATCACCCGAGGCAGTCGGCGGCGGACGACGAAGGGCTGGTCCGGGTCGAGGAGCGCGTCGACGAGCTGACCCACGTGCCCCGGGGCGACCCGGCGAAGAGCCTCGAGGGCGGCCCGCTCCGTCTCCCGGCGGCCGACGAGGGGAAGGGCGAAGGGGAGGCTGCGCCGGTCGAGGGGGGCGTCGGAGAGGGCGGCCCGCGCCGCGGGAGCGTCGCCGAAGGCGAGCCGTTCGATCCGGGAGAGCACCCCCCGGGTCCCGGGGACCTCGTCGCCCCCGGCGCCCGGTCGGGCCGACGCGCCGGCCGGGTCGTCGACGTCGCCGGCTGCCGGGTCGGAGCCCCGGGGGCGGGAGGAACGCGTCCCCGGGTCGTCGTCCGCGTCCTCCCCGTCCCCCTTCGCCGGCGCCCGGGAATCCGCCCGCTGCCGTCTCCGAAACGCCTGGATCTCGGCGAGGAGCTTCTCCCGGTCGAGGGCCATGGTGGTCTCCGTCAGCGTCTGCCGGGTGGTGGCGTCGAGGACGCTGCCGCTGTCGAGCTCGAGGGTGCCGGCGCGGAGGTTGGCGGCGAGCTGGGAGACGTAGCCCCGGTGGATCCGGAGGGCGACCAGGAGGGCGAGGGCCGCGGCGGCGAGGGCGAGGGCGAGGACGGCGACCGTCGGCGTCCCGAGCAGGCTCAGCAACCCGAGCACCAGGACGCTCGCCAGGGCGTCCCCGAGGCGGTCGAAGCCCACGTCGACGACGGCCTTCGTCGCCCGCTTCTCCGCGGCCGGGATCGGCGTGTAGAGCAGCTCGTAGCCCGAGCGAAAGAGGGAGTTCTCCACGATGTAGCCGGCGCCCCGGGCGATCGCCAAGGGGACCAGGCGGGGCAGGGCGACGGCGATGCTGCCGAAGAGGATCACCACCGCGGGCAGGATGGCGACGGTGCTCCCGAGGCCGAAGCGCTCGAGGAGGGGTCGGCTCGCCGCCGTCTGGAGCAGCAGGGTGCCGACGGACATCGCCGTGTAGAAGTAGGCGAAGAAGGTGACGAGCTCGCCCTCGCTCGGATAGCGAGACGCCGCGCTCGCCTTGAGGGTCCAGTCGAGGAGCGCCCCGGACAAGGAGACGAGCCCGACCAGGGTCGCCAGGAGCGTCAGGTAGGGGCTGTGCCGCAGGATGCGGAAGGCCGCCGACGAGCCCGCCGGGGGGGGCGTCGATGGCGCCTCCTTCGCCGCCCTGGGGGCCTCCCGGCGGCCCCGCTGGGCGGAGGTGCCCCGGGCGGTCGACGCGACGCCGACGGCGCAGAGCCCGTT
>DAPKRP010000356.1:0-6037 GCA_031800515.1 Polyangiaceae bacterium LLY-WYZ-14_1
TCCCGGCGGTCCAGTCCGTAGAGGAGGGCGGCGTAGACCAGGGCGCCCGAAGCGAGGAGCCCGAGCAGCACGAGGGTGCCGCCCAGGAGGCCCCGGAGGGGGCTCGACGGGGCCTTCCTGGCGGCGGCGCCCTGGGCACCGCTGGCCGGCCCCGCTGCCCCTGCCCCGCCGGGAGGGGCGTCTGGGCGACCGGCCCGCTTTCGCTTCCGCTTCGAGCTCATGGGCGGCGTGTCCTACCACGGCCCGGGGTCGGCGGGAGCGGCCCGGGTTGGGGAGGCGCCCAGCCCGAAGGAGCCCGGTCTGCTAAGGACGGCAGCACCGGGGTCGGCGGGCTCGCCGCCGCCGGAACGCGGACGGGAGGCAGACGACGATGCAGGTGCACGAAGAGGCGATGGTGAAGTCCCTCGTGGCGGTGGCCTGGGCGGATGGAAAGGTCCACGAGCAAGAGACGGAAGTCATCGATGCCCTCATCGCCGCCTTCGAGCTCGAGGGCGAAGACGCGGACGCGATCCGCGAATACGCGAAGAAGCCCCGCAAGATCGACGACGTGGCGCTCACCTACCTGGCCCCGGCGGACCGCCGGCTGCTGCTCCAGCACGCCGTGATCGTGACGTGGGTCGACGGCGAGCAAACGGAAGACGAGCGGCGGGTGCTCGAAGGTCTGGTCGCCCGCCTCGAGATCCCCTGGGAAGAGGCCCAGGCACTGATGCGTGCGGCGGAGGAGCGGGCGAAGCGCCTCCAGGAGATGCTCGGCTGAGCCCGCCGGGAAGAGGGGCGGCGACGAGACCCCCGGCTGAGACCTGTAGGTCTCGGTAGGCGTTCACCGTACTCCGCGGAGCGGTGAAAACGCGGGCCGGCGGGCCTGGCCCGCTTCTTGTTCTGTCGTCGGCCATGACGCCTCGCCCCCGCATCCGCCAGCCCGGCCTCCGATGGCTCTCGGCCCTGACCGTCGCCGCGCTCCTCGCCTCCCTGGGCGCCTGCGGTCGCTCCCGCTCCGCCGGTGGAGCGGAGACGGCGGACGGGGGACCCCCCGTCGACGGCGGCGGCGTCGGCGGCGCCCTCGTCGCCATCCAGGTCGAGCCGCCGACCGTCGAGCTCCTCCCCGGCCTCGACCGGGCGCTCCGGGCGACCGGCGTCACCGCCGACGACGAGGTCGAGGACCTGACGGAGCGGGTGACCTGGACCTCCGAGGCGCCGGAGGTGGCCCAGGTCGACGAGGCGGGGCGGCTCCTCGCCATCGCCCCCGGCACCGCTTTGGTGACGGCGACCCGGGATGGGGTGACCGGCGAGACCCGGGTCACGGTGCTCGAGGAGCAGGTGGTCGACCTGGGGATCAGCCCGGCCTCCGCCACCACCGCGGTCGGCGGCACCGTCGCCTTCACCGCGGCCGCCACCCTCGACGGCGGCGCCGTGATCGACGTGACCGGCTCGGCGGTCTGGGCCGTCGCCGACCCCGCCGTCGCCAGCATCGACGAAGACGGCGGGCTCCAGGCGGTCGCGCCGGGTTCCACCACCGTCCGGGCCGAGGTGGACGGGGTGATCGGCGAGGCGTCCCTGACCGTCACCGATGCCCCCCTCGTCGCGCTGGAGGTCGCCCCCGTCGACCCGGTCCTCCCCGTGGGAGGCGAGCAGGCCTTCCAGGCGACGGGTCTCTACGAAGATGGGACGCGGGCGACCCTGACCGCGTCCGTGGTCTGGCGGTCGAGCGCCCCGGAGACCCTGTCCATCGACCCGACGGGAGCTGCGGTGGCCGAGGCGCCGGGGACGGCGATCGTCTCGGCGGCGACGGAGTCCGGCGTGGAGGCGGCGAGCACGGTCACCGTGACCGAAGCGCGGGTGGACGCGCTGACCCTGACGCCAGAGCGCGCCACCCTCGGGGCAGGGGAGACCGTCGACCTGCGGGCGGAGGCCACCCTGAGCGACGGCACGGTCCTCGAGGTCACCCGGACGGTCACCTGGACGTCGAGCGTCCCGGAGGTCGCCAGCGTCTCGAACACCCCCGGCCAGGAGGGTCGGGTCACCGGCCTCGACCCCGGAGAGACGACGGTGCGCGCCCGGCTCTCCGGGGTCGAAGGGACGGCGACGATCACGGTCTCCGAGGCGGCGCTCGTCGCCCTCACCGTGGAACCGGGCGTCGTCACCGTGCCGGTGGACACCACCACCGCCCTCGCCGCCTTCGGCGAGTTCAGCGACGGCAGCCGCCGGGAGGTCACCACCGCCGTCGATTGGACCAGCGACGCCCCCGCCGTGGCCAGCGTCTCGAACGCCCCCGGCCGGGCCGGGGAGGTCACGGGTCTGGCCGCCGGAGAGGCGGAGATCCGGGCGACCCTCGACGGCCGCACCGCCCTCGCCCGGGCCGTCGTCACCGACGCCGCCCTCGGAACGATCACCGTGACCCCCGCCGCAGCCAGCACGACCGTCGGGCTTCGGAGCGACTACCGGGCAGTCGCCCGCTTCGCCGACGGGACGACGGCGGAGGTCACGGATCAGGTGACCTGGTCGACGACGGATGAAGACGTCGCGACGATCTCGAACGGAAGCGGCGTCGAGGGACAGCTCCTGGCGGTCGGCCCGGGGACCGCCGACGTCGTGGCCACCCTGGACGCCATCGTTGGGCGCACCAGCGTCACCGTCGACGCCCCGGCCCTGGACGGCCTCCAGGTGAGCCCGATCGATGCCCGGCTTCCTGCCGGGGCGACCCTGCAGTACCAGGCCATCGCCCTGTTCTCGAACGGGACCTCGCAGAACGTCACCCGTCGGGCCAGCTGGACCATCGCCGATCCGGCGGTCGCCAGCGTCAACGCCCTTGGGCGGGTGGCGTTCGACGCCCCGGGCCGCACGACGATCACCGCGACCTTCATGGAGGCGACGGGAAGCACCCCCCTTACCGTCAGCGACGCGGAGGTGGAGAGCCTGACCCTGACCCCGGTGGCGCCTTCCCTGCCCGCGGGGGCCCGGGTGCGCTTCCAGGTGGTGGCTCTGTTCTCCGACGGCACCAGCCGGAACGTCACCTCCGGCGCCACCTTCCGGTCGAGCGACCCGGAGGTCCTCCAGGTCGGCAGCGGCGCCTTCGACCGGGGGCTGGCGACGGGCATCTCCGCCGGGACCGCGACGGTGACCGCCAGCTTCGAAGGGCTCTCCGCGAGCCAGCCGGTCACGGTCTCCGCCGCCACCCTGGACGAGCTGCAGGTGACCCCGGCGGTCTGGGAGACCCCCGTCGGCGGCGTCCAGCAGTTGCAGGCGGTCGCGATCTTCAGCGACGGCACCAGCCGCAACGTCACCGGGGCGGCGACCTGGAGCTCGTCGGCGCCGACCGTCGCCCAGGTGACCAGCGGAGGCGGCTCCCGGGGTCGGGCGACCGCCCTCGCCGCCGGCGAGGCCACCCTGACGGCGACCTTCGACGGCGCGTCCGACACCGCCCGGGTGACGGTGACGGATGCGGAGATCGAGGCCCTGCAGGTCACCCCCTTCGCCCCGGAGGTCGCCGCTGGCCTGCCGCTGCAGTTCCAGGCGGTCGCCCTCTACGACGACGGGACGAGCGAGAACGTCACCGGCCGAGCGACCTGGACCTCGTCGAGCCCGGAGGTGGCGGAGGTCACCACCGGGGCCGGCTCCCGGGGGCGGGCCACGGCCCTCGCCGCGGGCAGCACGACGATCACCGCCCGCTTCGACGGGGCCAGCGGAAGCGCGCGCCTGACCGTGACCGAGGCCACCATCGACCGCATCCAGGTGACGCCGTTCCTGCCGACCCTGCCCACGGGTTTCGGCACCCAGATGCAAGCGGTGGCGGTGTACACGGACGAGACCACCCGCAACGTCACCGGGCTGGCCACCTGGTCGTCCTCCGACGACGCGGTGGCCGCGGTCAGCAACGCCTTCGGCAGCC
The DNA here is from genome assembly GCA_031800515.1 of Polyangiaceae bacterium LLY-WYZ-14_1. Taxonomy (GTDB): domain Bacteria; phylum Myxococcota_A; class Polyangia; order Polyangiales; family DAPKRP01; genus DAPKRP01. Next base: position 3,887 of record DAPKRP010000356.1, read on the forward strand.
GCGGTCAGCTCGCCGCCCTGTCCGCGGGGACGGCGACGATCACGGCCCGCTTCGAGGGCGTCCGGGGAACGACGTCGGCGACGGTCACCTCGGCCACCCTCGATGGGATCACCGTGGCACCGGGAACGGCGACGGTCTCCGTGCGGGGCGTCCAGGCCTTCGCCGCCACCGGAGCCTTCAGCGACGGCAGCACCCTGGAGATCACCGACGAGGTGACCTGGTCGTCCACGGATCGGAGCGTCGCCGACGTCAGCAACGCCGCCGGCAGCCAGGGGGAGGCGACCGGCTTCGCCCCGGGCACGACGACGGTCCGCGCCTCCCGATCCGGCGTCCGAGGGGAGGCCACCCTGACGGTGGAATGAGTCGACGCGCGCGGACGCCGTGTCCGGAGCGCGGGAGGACCGTCAGAACTTGCCCCGACGCCAGGTCGGGGATCGGGAGTAGGCGCGCAGGGTGAGGTCGTCCCGTTCTCCGCGGGCGAGGCGGAGGGCGCCGGCATAGGCGATCATCGCCGCGTTGTCGGTGCAGCTCGCCACCGGCGGGACGAAGACCTCGACCCCCTGGGCCGCCGCCGCTTCCCGGGCCCGCGCCCGGAGACCCCGATTGGCGGCCACCCCCCCGGTGAGCACCAGGCGGGGGACGTCTCGAAGCCGGCAGGCGGTCAGGCTCTTGCGGACCAGGCTCTCCACCACGGTGGCCTGGAAGCTCGCCGCCAGGTCCCTAAGACCTTGTTCCGTGGCGGGGACGCCGTTCCGCTGGACGTGAAGGGCGATGGCCGTCTTGAGCCCGCTGAAGCTGAACTCGAGGTTGTCCTTCCGGTGCATGGGCAGCGCCAGGGGGAGGGCCGCTGGATCGCCATCCCGGGCGAGGCGGTCGATGATCGGACCACCCGGGTAGCCCAGGCCCAGGAGCTTCGCGACCTTGTCGAACGCCTCTCCCGCCGCGTCGTCCCGGGTCTGACCGAGGGTATGGATCCGGTCCGGAGCCGCCACCTCGTAGAGGGCGGTGTGGCCCCCGCTCGCCAGGAGCGCGATGTAGGGATAGGCGGGGGAAGGAGGGTGCGGCGACCCGGAGGCGGCCTCGCGGTGGAGGTGGACCGCCAGGAGGTGCCCGGTCAGATGGTCGACGCCCACCAGGGGAAGCCCTCGGCTGAAAGCCAGGGCCTTGCCCATCTGGATGCCCACCAGAAGCGCGCCGACCAGGCCCGGGCCCTGGGTCACCGCGACCGCGTCGACATCGTCCAAGCCCCCCGGCAGCGCCGCGAGCGCCTGCTGCACCACGGGCACCCCCGCCCGCAGGTGGGCGCGGCTCGCGAGCTCCGGGACGACCCCCCCGTAGGGCGCGTGCTCCTCGACCTGGCTGGCGACGACGTCGGCGTAGACCCGGCCGTCGCCGTCGACCACGGCGGCGGCGGTCTCGTCGCAGGAGGACTCGAGGCCGAGGACCCGCATCATCCGCCCCGCAGGAGGAACAGGCCGAAGAGATCGCCGGCGCCATCACCGGGGCCGGAGACGATGCGGACCTCGACCCGCCCCCGGTCCATCAGGGAGACGAAGACCAGCACGTCCCGGGCGGGCACCTCGCCCCCCAGCGCCTCGGAGCGGGCGGCGAAGATGAAGTTCCGCAGCCGGCCGCCCCCGGGGAAATCGTAGCGGGAGAGCTGGTCGCTCTGGAGCGCCTCGATCGTACGGAGGGGCGTGTCGTCGAAACGGCCATCGTCGGTGGTCAGGGAGCCGGGTCGCCCGTCCCCCCGGATCGCCGCGTCCGGGTCGAACTCGAGGAGCAGCCGGGTGTCCGGTTCGAAGCCGCGGCGGATGAAGGAATCTTCGGCTTCCCCCCCGACCACCACCCCGTCGAAGCGCCCCTCGAACTCGGAGAGGTCGCTGCAAGCGGCGGCCCCGACGATCCCGAGGGCGATGACGACGACCGCGACCAGCCCCCGGCGTCGGGCGGCGGCCCCAGACAGGGCCGGGAAGCAGCGGGCAGCGATGGGGAGGGCAGCCAAGGCGTCCACCCTACCCGGCCGAAGCGGCGGCGCCAGAGCCGGTCGTCCTCAGCGCCCCGCCGGGTCCGGAGAACGGGCGCGGTTCGGTGCCGGGCCGCGCCGCCGACGCCGGAGCATCGGAAGCATCACGCCGAGCAGGGGCAGGA